>DASQID010000677.1:0-11910 GCA_035631775.1 Acidobacteriota bacterium | reverse complement strand
GAGCCTGGTAGGTCATGCGGTATCCCCTGAAGGAGGCTCTTCGGGCATATACCTCGAGGATGGCCTCTACCACATAGTCAATATGACTCTGGGTATAGACGCGTCGAGGGATCGCAAGACGAACCAGATCCATTGGAGCCGGCGTTTCAGCACCCGTCTCCGGGTCGCGTCTCCCGAACATTACGGACCCGATTTCCACCGCCCGGATGCCCGCCCATCGATAGAGCTCGCAGCAGAGTGACTGCCCCGGGTACTGGAGCTGTGGAATCTGTGGCAACATGGCCTTGGCATCAATGTATATTGCATGGCCACCCGGCGGCTGGACGATCGGAACGCCGGCGTTGGAGATGTGGCTTCCGAGGTAGTGCGTTGAAACGATTCTGTAGTGGAGGTAGTCTTCGTTCATCACCTCCTCGAGACCGACCGCAATGGCATCCAGATCGCGTCCGGCCATCCCGCCATACGTAGGGAATCCCTCCGTGAGTATGAGGAGTTCCTTCTCGTGCTCCGCCAACTTCACATCATTGGTGCAGAGAAAGCCGCCGATGTTGACAAGTCCGTCCTTCTTGGCCGACATGGTGCAGCCATCGGCGTAAGAGAACAGCTCCAGAACGATCTCCTGCACCTTTTTGGATTCGTAACCAGGCTCCCGCAGTTTGATGAAGAATGCGTTCTCCGCAAAGCGGCAGGCGTCGATATAAAAGGGAATCCCGTAGCGATGGGCAACTTCGCTCACCTCCCGAATGTTCTGCATCGAGACAGGCTGACCTCCCCCCGAGTTGTTGGTGATGGTCAGCATGATCAGCGGCACGTTCCCGGAGCCCGCCTTATCTATGGCCTGTTCCAACGCACCGATATCCATATTCCCCTTGAATGGGTGGATCACCGCCGGCTCTCTTCCCTCCGGGATTACGAGGTCCAGAGCTTGGGCACCGCAATACTCGATGTTCGCGCGCGTGGTGTCGAAGTGGGTATTGCTGGGCACGACGTGCCCCGGGCGACAGGTGGAAGCAAAAAGGATTCGCTCCGCGGCCCGCCCCTGGTGCGTGGGGATCACATAAGTAAAACCGAAGATCCTGCGGACAGCCTCTTCAAATCGGTACCAGGACCGGCTTCCGGCATAAGCTTCATCGCCATCCATCATGGCTGCCCATTGGCGCGAACTCATCGCCGCCGTGCCGCTGTCCGTCAGGAGATCGATTAGCACATCCGCAGCCGGGATCAGAAACGGATTGTATCCTGCCTCGGTGAGTATTGTCTCGCGCTCCTTCTGGTCGGTCATCCGGATGCTCTCGACGACCTTAATCTTGAACGGCTCGATGATGGTTTTCATTGAGTTCCTGCTTGCACAGGGTACCTGCATCCGCGGAACAGGATCGGACCTTGCAGAACCGTGCGCGGCAAATGTGACTCTCCGGTTGTACCTCAGTTAATCCCCGTGGGCTATTTGAAGGTCTGGCATAAGAACGGCAGAGTCTCGTCCAGGTGGGCAGCCACAAGGGCCCAGCCGTGTGGTTCTCCTGGGTAGATTTTAAATGTATGGGATACCATAGCCTCCGTTAAAGCGCGATCGAGAGCCTTAATCCCCTCATCGATGTGAATCGTCGAGATGTATCGGTCATCGGTGCCATAGTCGAATAAGATGTGCAGATGGCCGAGTTTCCCACTCCTGGCAAGAAGCAGCGGGTTGTTGGCATCCCACAAATCCTGTCGGAAAGGATCGCCGAATATCGGCTTTAGAATGTTCACGAAAAACTGGTAATAGCGTGAAGTTTTCATTTCCTCGGGCACATCCAAGATGGGATTCCGCCCGAGGAATATTATCGGTGAGTTGCCGACAGCAGACGCGAAACGGTCCGGATATTTCATTGCGATTTTCAGCGCGCCGTAACCCCCCATGGAGGTGCCACCGATCGCCCGGTTCTCACGCCCCTTTCTTGCTCGGTATTGAGTCTCCATCAGGCTTTCCAATTCCTGAGTTATCAGATCCTCATAGCGCTTGGAGCCGTCGGCATAATTGCAATAGAAGCTGTTGTTGCCCCAGGGATGGACCATGATAAATTCCGGCACTTTTCCAGCCAGGATCATGTCCTCGATCCTGTTCTGCAAGTGGCCATACCGTTCAACCGTCCAGCTTGTCTGATCATTGTTCAGACCATGCAGAAAATAGACCACGGGATAGGTGCGCGTCGGCTCTTTGTTGAAGGACGGGGGCAGAAAGATGCTGTAAGGTTCCGTCGTTCCTAGAGCGGCGGAGTCCAGGGTCTTGAACTCCACTGTCGAGCCGCCTGGGAGAGCGAGGGGGCTCAGATCTCCACGCCGGCGCTCCTCATTGAACTGAGCCCACGCCGGGATCATGCACCTGAACACAAGTGCGCACGTGGCTGCCAGCAGAAAAGACGCACCCCGACCGCACCCGCCTTTACGAGATGATTTCATCCAATTCCTCCGTGAATCTCATCCACCCCTGTTGGACAATCGAGCAAAATGTGCAGTTGATACTGCTCACAGGTTCTTTATTATGGCGCGACACATTTCATCGGTGGTCGCCTTGCCGCCCAGATCCGGCGTGACCGTTTTCCCCTCTCTGAGAATCTTCCGGAGCGAACCGTCGACTCGGGCTGCAATTTTGGGCTCTCCAACGTACTCCAGCATGAGCACCGCCGAGCGGAGCAGCGCGGTCGGATTTGCGAGTCCCTTCCCCGCGATATCCGGAGCCGTGCCATGCACGGCCTCAAAAATGCCGCATTCGTCGCCGTAGTTCACGCCCGGCACTACACCCAGGCCGCCGACAAGGCCTGCAGCAAGATCAGAAATGATATCACCGTAGAGATTCTCGAGCAGGAGTACGTCAAATCGTTCCGGCCTGGTAATCAGTTGCATGCAGGCGTTGTCTACAATGCAGTCATCGCATTCCTTTCGAGGATACTGTTTCGCAATATCCTTTGATGCCTGGAGGAAGAGACCGTCACTCAGCTTCATAATGTTTGCTTTGTGGATTATCGTGATTTTCTTCCTTCCCGCGCGCGAGGCATATTTAAACGCGAAATGCGCGATCCTCTCGGTTGCAGCCCTGGTTATGATCTTCAAGCTTTCCATCACGCCGGGAACCACTTCGTGCTCAAGCCCGGAGTACAGACCTTCGGTGTTCTCACGTATGACGACCAGGTCGAGACCGCTCCATTTGGTATCAACTCCCTCAAGGCTTTGAATCGGACGGAAGTTGGCATAGAGGACGAAGCGCTGGCGTAACGCCACGTTGACGCTCTTGTAGCCGCCGCCCACCGGCGTCTTCAGAGGTCCTTTGAGAGCCACACGTGTCCGACCAACTGAATCGATGACCTCGTCCGGCAGCGGCGTGCCCAGTTCCTTCAGCGCGGCATCGCCTGCAAGAGCGGTCTCCCACTTCGGGCTGAAGCCTGCTGCCTCCAGGATGCGAACTACTGCTGAAGTGATCTCCGGTCCGATTCCATCACCAGGAATGAGCGTGATTGCCTGACCCAGACGTGAACGCGTCGATTTGGCTCGACCCATGGGCACCCTTCAATTTGAACCCCGATTTGGATTACACCGCTGATGATGCAGACTCGTACGGGCGTGCATTTTACCACACCACAACGGGAGACACGGAATTTGACGAACCCATTCCCGCCAAACAACAAATGCCCGAAACTTCACGAATTGCACGCTGCAGGATAGTCACAACCAAAGGATTTTGGTGCTTCGCGTCTACGGGTCTCACCGATGGAATTGCTAAAAAGCCCATCAAGACACAAAGGCGTCAGGACAGGTGTTGTATCCTTGTCGAGTTTTCATTTTGCCCTGTTTGCGCCTCCGCAGCATCTCTGCTAAGATGCTCCGCTTGGATCGCGCAATCCCATTACTACTGCGATCTGAAAGGTTATAGATTGGCAATGGATAAGATGGCCGTCACGGGAGGCGCCGGGTTTATAGGTTCTAATCTGGCACAGCATCTTGCTTCCCAGGGATATCCGGTGGTCATAATCGATAATCTACTCACAGGAAATGAGCAGAATCTCGAGGGCTGGAGCGGCAAACCTGGAGTTGAAGTCCTCAGGATGGACATCAACGAAACCGACAGGCTGCGTCAGGCATTTCGAGGAGTGCGCTACGTTTTCCATCAGGCGGCGATACCATCCGTTCCGCGATCCATCGCCGACCCGCAGGCGACTGAGCATTCGAACATCAGCGGCACCCTTTCCGTGCTGGTGGCGGCGCGCGATGCAGGCGTCCAGAGAGTAGTCGCCGCCTCCTCCTCATCAGTATATGGGGATGATCCGTGCCTCCCAAAGAAGGAAGAGCGAGTGGGACGCCCGCTGTCTCCCTACGCGCTGAGCAAGACTGTGACGGAAGGATATTGCAGGCTCTTTCACCAGCTTTTCGGCCTCGAGACCGCATGCCTTCGCTACTTCAATGTATTCGGACCCCGTCAGGATCCTAAGTCCGAATATTCGGCGGTGATTCCGCGATTCTCCACCCGGCTGCTGGCCGGCAAGCCTCCCACGGTTTACGGCGACGGCGAGCAATCAAGAGACTTCACCTTCGTCGCGAACGTCGTCGATGCGAACTGGAGGGCCGCGACCCATCCGAAGGCCGCCGGGGAGGTCTTCAATATCGGGTGCGGAATCCAAACCAGTTTGAACCAGCTGATTCAGTACATGAACCAGATCCTGGGCACGAATTGCCCGGCACAATATGAGCTGGCCCGTGCAGGGGACGTGCGCCATTCGGTCGCGGATGTCGGCAAGGCCAGGCGGCTTATCGACTATTCCCCGGAGATTTCTCTTCAGGACGGACTTGAGAAGGTTTTGTCTTGGTATCGCAGCCGTCCAGAGGCAGGCACTCCTGATTCTTGAAATCCGAGAGTCGTGCCGTTGAGCTGTCGTCCCAATGACCTTTGCGAAACCTGCCCAACCTGACTATTGTCTGGCACGGGAAAAATGCTTTCGTTTCTGTTCGTCGACACGGAGCGGGTCTGGAGGGGAGGCCAGGACCAGCTTCTCAGCCTGCTCGGAGGATTGCACCAGCGCGGTCACGAAGTCCATCTGATTTGCCACCCCAAGACTCTGCTGGAGAATCGAGCCCACGATATAGGCGTGCACGTTCATCCGGTCTTGATCCGGAGCGAGTTCGGGCTGATCGCCTTTTTCAAAGTTCTGGCCGTCCTTCGCCGCACACATCCTGAGGTGCTGGCATTCAATACGCCGCGGCCCATTCTCTTAGGCGTTCTCGCATCGCGATTTACCTCCGTGCGAGTCCGCCTCATATTCCGTCGCGTCAACTTTCCGCTGCGGAGGAGCCCCTTAACGAAGTTGAAATACAGATGGGGCATCGACTGTATCGTCGCAATCTCCGAGTCCATACGCTACCAACTCCAGGCCGGTGGAGTCCCCGCAGCCAGAATCCGCACAATCTACGAGGGCATGGATTTGTCGGTCCACCCGACGCGAGAACGAACTGTCTCAAACGGACCTCAGGGACTGGTCACCATAGGTACCGTTGCGCATTTGAGCCCCGAGAAGGGCCTCACCTATCTAGTGAAGGCAGCGGCAGGCATCCCGGATGTCCGCTCCCGCATGCGCTTCGTGATCGTAGGAGACGGCCAATGCCGACAGGAACTGGAGGCGGAGGTTCGGGATCACAATCTTCAATCTTCTTTCTCGTTTCTCGGCTTCCAAAGCCGAATAGCAGAGCATCTGGAATCCTTTGACATTTTCGTACTCCCCAGCCTTTCTGAGGGTCTTTCCTCTGCAATCCTCACGGCGATGGCCTCTTGCGTTCCCGTCATCGCGACCGATGTCGGTGGGATCCCAGAATTGATTCGGGACGGTGAAAACGGATTACTCGTCTCACCGATGGATTCGGCAGGATTGGCGCGGGCCATCGAACGTCTCGCGCGTGACCCGGCGGAAAGATGCGGAATGGGACTGGCTGGCAGGAGACTGGTCGAGGACCGGTTTACCCTCCAGCGGAAGATAGTTGAGACTGAGCAACTCTGCATGTCCCTTCTGCAGAGCAAGGGGTCTCCGCCGAGGCCGGCAAATGATGAACCGACCGGGAAGTCGGCGGCATTATTGGAAGCCGGCCCGGATAGGGCAGCCTTTCTCATTCTGGCCGGATCAATCTCGCTCTCACTCGTCTCTATCGCAGCCTCGCAGATACTGCTCGCCGCAGCCATCACCGCCGCAGTCTGGCTGTGGAAACGGCGCGGAAAAGATTTCGTCTTCTGGCCGAGGTGCTCCCTGCCGCTCTGCGCCTTTGCTTTCTGGACGCTGCTGACCGTCCTTGTTTCGTACGACACCCACACTTCAATTCTCGAGCTCAAGAAGTTCTTCATCTACCTGATTGTCTTTCTCGTTCCCCTGCTGATACGCGGGAAGGGTGCTGCAATCTGGGTATACCGTGCAATCTTCGCCGCTGCCGCGCTTTCAGGCCTCAAGGGCATATCGCAGTTCGCTTCCAATCCCCACCGCGGACTGTCGGACAGAATCTCGGGCTTCATGAGTCAATGGATGACATATTCGGGGCTCCTCATGCTCGTCCTGGTTGCCCTTGCATCATTCATCTGCGTCTTCGGCTTTCGGAGGCACAAGTGGATTCTGCCGATAGGCTTTCTCCTCGCTGTACCGCTCTACCTCTCGGAGACACGAAGTGCGCAGTGGGGAGCAGTGGCAGGCATGTTGGTGGTAATGCTTCTCCTTCGCAAAATGCGCGCAGTCGCCGCACTGCTTGTCATCATACTGGCGATTTACATTGTCTCTCCTTCCAGCGTCCGGCAGCGCCTGCGATCCGCTTTCGACCTGGCGGATCCAAATACACGCAACCGGATCGAACTGTTTGGCACGGCTGTGCGGTTAATTCAGGATAATCCCTGGTTCGGGGTAGGTCCCAAGAATGTGGGCCATGAGGCGCTGCGATACCGAGGCACCCACGAGTGGCCCGATTGGATGTACCAGCACATGCACAACAACGTCCTGCAGATAGCCGCTGAACGCGGTATTCCCGGGCTGCTGATCTGGCTGTGGTTCATGGTTGCATTGGCCTGGGATGCGCTTCGCAGCTTCCGCCTCAGCCGAAAGCAGTCGGACCAAACCGAAGCGAACCGGGAAGCCCTGCTCACATCGGCGGCGGCGCTTGGAGCTTGGACCGCGCTTATGATCGCCGGAGCGTTCGAATATAATTTTGGAGACTCTGAAGTCTTGACCCTGTTTCTGTTCATGATGAGCGTTGCATTCACCCTTCGCCCCAGGGACACGGCGCACACGGAAGATAATCCCGCATGCTGCATGCCTGTGGGGTAGCCTCTCGCTGCAAAATGCCTCCTTTGAGGATCGCGATACTTGGCACTCGCGGAATCCCCGCCAACTATGGGGGGTTTGAGACGTTCGCCGAAGAATGTTCAGCAGGATTAGCCGCACGCGGGCACGATGTGACGGTCTATGGCAGGTCTCACTATGTCCCTAAGAGTCTGAGGAAATACCGCGACGTTCGGGTGGTCGTGCTCCCGACCATCGAATCGAAATATACCGACACGATTTTCCACACGCTCTTGTCGATGCTGCACGCGCTCTCCCAACACTACCAGGTCATGCTGATCTGCAACGCAGCCAACAGCATCTATGCCTGGATGCCTCGTATGCTCGGCATTCCCGTAGCCATAAATGTGGACGGCATCGAACGTCGCCGCAGGAAATGGAACCTCGTGGGAAGAGTCTATTACCGCCTCTGTGAGTCCCTTTCCACATGGTTCCCGAACGCGATAGTCACCGATGCCCGCGTCATCGAACGCTACTATCGGGAGGAACTCGGGGCGTCATCCACTTTCATCCCGTACGGAGCGATTACGGAGAAACCCGCCGGGCTCGAGCTTCTGGATTCCCTGGGGCTCAAGAACGGAGAGTATTTCCTCTATGTCGGACGCTTCGAGCCGGAAAACAACGCCCACATCGTCGTGAAGGCCTTTGAACAGGTACGTACGTCCAGGCGTCTGGTAGTGGTTGGCGATGCGCCATACTCGAAGAACTATATCCGACGGCTGAAATCGACGCGGGACAGCCGCATCCTCTTTCCCGGAGCGATTTATGGCACGGGTTACCGTCAGCTGCAGGCCGGCGCCTTTTGCTATGTCCATGCGACAGAGGTTGGGGGCACGCATCCCGCTCTCATCGAGGCTATGGGACAGGGGAACTTAGTCATCGCAAATGGGACCCCTGAAAACGCGGAGGTTTTGGGGGACGCCGGTATACTGTACAAGGAGAACGACGTCAACGACCTGGCAAGATGGCTTCAGGAAGTGGCTGATAGCCCTGGCCGGTTCGCAGCTTTAGAGGAGGCTGCCCTCGAGCGGGCCCTCCGTGTGTATTCCTGGGAAAATGTCGTGTCGCAGTATGAGGCACTATTCTTGCGCCTTGCGAACAGGTGACTTGGGGTTCATCCGAGCCCTTAGGGCTCGCGCAAAAACAAGATCACATTTTGTCACATAATGTAGTCATGTGCGGGGGGGTCATCAGACCCCCCGGTCGCCGCCTACGGCAGCGACACGCGCCGGTCTGATGAGAAGCGCCTCAGGAGGCTTTCTTTCGTGCCAATTGCGAAGTTGCTTCTGCACAGGTCCTTGGAGGTTACGTTGGAAATCTCCCCGTCGATGAAAAGCTCGCATCCAATCGTAAGTCGTCAATCATAAATCCGGTTTATAATCCAGAACCCATGGAAGAGAAACTTGTGCAATCATGGACGAAGATCCGGCACGCATTGGCCCCTTGGATCATTTTTTCCAGCTTTCTGCGGAAGATCTACGTCCAGCGAGGCCTGATCCGAAACTTTGTGATACGCGACCTGAGGACACGCTACATCGGATCGTTTATGGGGTTTTTCTGGAGTGTGATCCACCCGATCGTGCTGCTCATCAGCTACACATTCGTTTTCGCTATCATATTCAATCAGAGGCCTCTGCCCGACAGCGGCACCACCAGCTTTCCGCTGTTTCTATTCTGCAGCATTCTCCCCTGGTTGTTCTTCCAGGACACGCTGCAACGCAGCAGCACGGTCGTGATCGACAACGCAAACCTGGTGACGAAGACTTTGTTTCCCAGCGAAATTCTTCCTTTGACCGTTCTTCTGGCCGGACTGGTAAATCACCTGATTGGGTTCGCCGTTCTGCTGTGTATTCTGCTTTTCACACTGGGAAAAGTGAGCCTTTACATACTTCTGGTACCCGTCTATTTCCTCGTGCTCATGCTTTTCACACTGGGGATTTCGTGGTTCGTCGCGAGCCTCAATGTGTTCGTACGCGACGTGTCGCAAGTTTTGAGCGTCATCCTCACGTTCTGGTTCTGGTTCACTCCGATCTTCTACTCAGCAGACAGGTTCCCCAAGAGGCTTCTCTTTCTTGTTCGCTGGAACCCCCTGGCCCACGTGGTTACTGGATACAGGGATTGTCTGTTGCGGATGCAACTTCCCAACCTCAGGATCCTGTTGTTCCTGTCGATCGGAGCCTTCTTGGTGTTCGTGGCGGGCGGTCTGTTTTTTCGCAAGACCAAGCGCGAATTTGTGGACGTCCTCTGATGCCGGCAATCCAGGTAGCACATCTCTCGAAAAAGTATCGCATCTACGATCGCCCGCGAGACAAGCTGCTCGAGATGCTGGGCCTCGGGAAGGGCTTGCTGCACCGTGATTTCTGGGCGCTTGAGGACATCAGTTTTACGCTTGACGCAGGACAGACGCTCGGCATCATCGGCCAGAACGGCTCAGGCAAGAGTACCCTGCTGCAGATTCTTGCAGGTATCATGCGTCAGACCTTGGGCGATTGCCTGGTAAATGGGAAGATTTCGGCCCTGCTCGAGCTTGGCTCCGGTTTTAATCCCGAATTTACCGGGCGCGAAAACGTGTTCATGAATGGCGCCATATTGGGTCTGGACACGCAGAAAATGCTGGATCGCTTCGACGCCATCGCCCGCTTTGCCGAGATCGGCAGCTTCATGGAGCAGCCAGTAAAAACTTACTCCAGTGGCATGTTCATGAGGTTGGCGTTCGCGGTGGCGGTCAATGTGGATCCCGACATTCTCCTCGTGGATGAGGCGCTCGCGGTCGGAGATTTGATTTTTCAGCATCGGTGCATGCATCGGATGAACCAGTTGCGCTCGTCGGGTAAGACAATCGTTTTTGTGACGCACGATCTCAGTGCCGTGACAAAGTTCTGCGACCGGGCGCTCCTGCTTGATGCAGGGCAGCTCCTCGATGACGGCAAGCCGGACCTGGTGGTTCAGCGGTACCGTGCCTTGATGTTCGAGAGGGAGCGCAACTACCACTCGGGCGAACCTCTTCACGGCGCCGCGGGAAACGCGGATGCAACCTTGCAAGCCAAGGATGTGCCTGTTGCCCGCAATATCCCGAATATTGATCATCGTTTCGGAAGCGGGGAAGCCACTCTCCTCGGAGTCGAACTGATGAGGGAAAGCGGCGTGCCAACAAGAGAGGTAAGCGGAGGAGAGGAGGTCGTCATCCGGGTATCGGTGCAATTTAACAGGGATATCGAGCAGCCGATTCTGGGCTACACGATGCGCGACCGGTTGGGAGTCGAGATATCGGCATGCAACACATCATATACGGGGCATCCCCTTCCGGCTGCTCGTGCCGGACAAATCATCACAAGTGACTTCCATGTCTCTGTGCCTCACCTGGCTGCCGGCAGCTATTCTATCTCTCCTGCGGTCGCCAGGGGGACCGTGCTGAAGCATGACATGTGCGACTGGATTGACAATGCTCTCGTATTCAGTCTCCGTTCAAACGAACTGATTTATGGCGTACTCAGGATGGATGTCGAGGTAAAATCCTACGTCTCGTCGGCGGTGACGCATAGTCGTGGAGAACAGTAATTTCCCGGCTCTCACTCGTATCGCGGCAGCTCGTCGAAAGGCCGCCGATTCTCAGGAAATGCAAGGGAACCCAGTTGCCTACGGGCTTGCTGAGCAATGCTCTATTATTTCCGCAAAGTGATCTTGATTGCGCTCACGCTGCTGCTCACGCCCTTTCTCGTGATCCTAGCAGCGGCTCTGCTCCTTCTTAACCTGGTTCAATTAGCAATGCGGTTCAGGCGCCGACCGGTGCAAGAGTCAGGCGCGCCACCCGCGAAGCTCGCGTCGATCATTGTCCTTAACTGGAACGGGAAGGATCTACTGGCCCAGGGATTGTCCTCCATAATGGAAGCAGTCCGGGTCGATGGGCGGCCCCACGAGATTGTGGTTGTGGACAACGGGAGCACCGACGGCTCAGCGGAATTCGTTCATGCGAGTTTTCCCGGTGTGCGTGTGCTTTCGCTCCCCAAAAATCTCGGGTTTGCCGGTGGGAACAACGCAGGGGTTCGCGCGGCCAGACACGAAATCGTTGTTCTGCTCAATAACGACATGATCGTCGATTCCGGTTTTCTGAAACCCTTGCTGGAAGGCTTCCAACCACAAACCTTCTCCGTGTCGAGCCAGATATTCCTGCAGGATCCTGCGGCCAGGCGTGAGGAGACCGGAAAGACCATGGCCGTTTTTCGACGCGGAATGATCGACTACTCTCACCTCAAGATTGACAAATCACCGGTCAGGCCCTGCTATCCGGTTTTCTGGGCAGGAGGAGGGTCCTCGGCGTTCCACCGCGAGCGCTTTCTGCTGCTGGGAGGATTCAGTGAGATTTATTCACCGGCATATGTGGAGGACACCGATCTCTCTTATCAGGCTTGGAAGACCGGGTGGGAAGTGCTCCTCGCGCCGAGTTCCCTGGTCTACCACAAGCACAGGGCTACCAGCAGCCGGAGATTCGACTCGTCACATCTTCAGACTCTCATTCAGCGAAATCAGTTCCTGTTCATCTGGAAAAACATTCAAGGCTGGAGGCTTCTATTGC
>DASQID010000676.1:0-2658 GCA_035631775.1 Acidobacteriota bacterium | reverse complement strand
AATCGCGGAGATTGCCACAGAAGTCTCCTCCGATATCCATAATTTGTCCCATGAGCTTCACCCGTCGAAGCTCGATTCTCTCGGTCTGGTGGCGGCCGTGGGAGGTTTTTGCAGAGAATTTTCCACGCAGCACGGCCTGCACGTTCAATTTGCACATCATCAAGTGGAAGGACGGATTCCGAAGGATGTGACTCTTTGCCTCTTTCGAATCATCCAAGAAGCTTTGCGAAACGTCCTCAAGCATAGCGGCGCTTCGGAAGCCAGGGTCGAACTGACCGGTCATAGCGGCCGGATCGAGCTGTGTGTTTCAGATTCCGGGACAGGGTTTGATCCTGAATCGAGCAAGGGTATACCAGGACTCGGCTTGATCAGCATGCGGGAACGGCTCCGCCTGGTGGGTGGTCACCTTGCGATCGAGTCGGAGCCGTCCCATGGCACGCGAATCCGCGCTCGTGTTCCTTTGATTGCGACCAATGAACAAGCCCCGATTCAGGCAAGAATCCAGAGTGCAGGCGGGTGAGCGATTTGGGCGCCAGATTAGTGAGGACTCTATGAAACTTCCACGAATAATGTTGGCCGATGATCATACGATCTTGCTTGAAGCATTCAGGAGACTTCTCGAAGGCAAGTGTGAAGTGGTGGGCACAGTGTCGGATGGCCGCGCGCTCGTAAAGGAAGCTCCCGCTTTGAGGCCCGACGTGGTCGTGGCGGATATTGGCATGCCCCTGCTGAACGGTCTGGAAGCAGGCCGCCAACTGAAAGAGATTCTGCCGGCGGTTAAACTTGTGTTCCTGACGATGAATGAGGACCCGGACCTGGCGGTAGAAGCGATGCGCACAGGGGCATCCGCATATCTGCTTAAGAGATCCGCGGCCTCGGAACTTTTCCGCGCCATCCAGGATGTTCTAAAAGGCAAAACGTATGTGACGCCCCAGATCGCGCGCGGCATGCAGCAATCCTTTATTCGAAATCCGCGAGGCAGGTCGCGCGCAAAGACTTTGACAGCCCGTCAGCGGGAGGTCATTCAGCTCTTGGCCGAGGGCAAGTCCATGAAAGAGGCCGCGGATTTCCTGAACGTCACACCGCGGACAGTGGCGTTTCACAAATATCGGGTTATGGAAGAACTGGGACTCAAGACGAGTGCCGATTTGGTTCAATTCGCAATCAAGAACCGAATCGTCGTCGTATGATGCTTTTGCGAGCGGGCCCTTCCCACCACTGTTAGTTTTACCAGTTTCTCCTTCCACAGGGGTTGCTATTCTCAGATCGTGATTAGCGGAATCATTTGCGGTTGCTCGTGGAAAATTACCTTGAATCGGAGACGAGAGTGATTACGAGCAACCGGCCTACTTGGATTCATATTCAGAAGGCGGGCTAAGTGAAATTAGTGCGCATCCTCCTCGCAGACGATCATCCACACGTCCTCGAAAAAGTTAGACAGCTCTTGGCCTCGGCGTACGAAATTGTCGGCACCGCCAGTGACGGCCAATCTCTGGTGAATGCTGTGGGGCTGTTGAAACCCGATGTCCTCGTGATTGACATCACGATGCCGATCCTCAACGGGATCGAGGCAGCCGAGCAGTTGAGGGACGACGGCTGCGAGTCAAAGATCATTTTCTTAACCGTGCACGCTGATCCCGACTATGTTCGGGCCTGCCTTGCCGCGGGCGCCTTTGGATATGTCGTTAAAGCGCGGATGTCCAGCGACCTCCCGCATGCCATCCAAGAGGCTCTCGCCGGCCGCATCTTTATCTCCCCACCAGCGTCCAGCCTGCAGTAGATCCCACTCAGCGTCTCAACCGGATCCCAACGCGCTTCTCCCAATTCGGCGGAGGCAGCGGACGATACAGAAGGGGCACGAATGCATAAAGTGAAGGAATCACGAGCGCAGGGAGAAAAGCAGTTGTGAGTGGGGGAAAAGATGAGCGGTGATGCAGGTGAAAGAGTTGAGGAGATTGTTGCTGGACCCCGCGAAATCCCCTGGGTTAGAAATAGATTCGATCGTTTGTACTTTATAAGCTAGGCCGATTTCTAATTGCTTCCCATGGGCGATCAGAAATGCACTGGAGGCGAGGCAGGAGAAGAACCGTTGAAATAACGCACCGCGTCGTTCTTACGGATAGCGTTCAAGGCGACAATGTTGGACTTCCCAGGACAGCTCTACGGAGCCACACCTCGCATTTCATAGGGAAACCCTCGAAAGCCACTCGCCATGAGATTGCCTGAAAACGCAGGCGGTGCAACAGACTCTCAAGTTCCGCTCGTTTTTCGTTGGAGATTCTGTGTGCCGTTCGGCTCAGCAGTGAGGCTCAATTTTCTGCGCTGGTGACTACGAGCTCCGAGTCATTCGATCCACACATGCCGGAGACGGTTCCGGCGATACATGCTCCGACCGAGAACTTGTAGCAGCCCGGGCGCTTGGCAACGACGGAAATCGAGCGGTCCGATCCGCCGATGATGGCGCCAGGGGTGTCAAAGGGCGAGGAAGGCCCGAAATCCACAATGAAGCCTGTATTCTTGGCCGAACTTTGCCATGTGACCGTCGTTCCGGCCTTCACACAGAAAGGTGTGTTCGACTTGGCGTTCGGGATGTTTGGCGTAACGGTAGCGGAAGTCCCCCCCCTTGCGGTTGACATCCACCACGCAGGGTTCCGTTTT
>DASQID010000675.1:0-33740 GCA_035631775.1 Acidobacteriota bacterium | reverse complement strand
GCCTGGGTCGGCGGAACCGAATCGGACAGCGTGTTTTACTATCGCGTGCAGAGCCCTGTGATCCTGATCGAGTTCGACCACCAGCCGCCGGCCAACCTGGTGAAGCTTTCGCCGGATCCCTCGAGACCCACCAGGCAGCACATACATTGCGTCGTCCGCACGCCGAATGGAAACGACTACGGCAAGGACCTGCTGCGCCAGCACTATCTTTCGCATCCGCACAGCAGCTGAGCAAGCAACGGATCGGCATCGTCCGTGAGCTGTATATACATCAAGGAACCGACATCAATTCCATTCGTACTTTGCTGAACCTGAGCGCGGAGATACGGGCAGAAATCCGGCGGATGGCAGAAGGGATGCGTGGACGCGGTCGATGGAGGTGCCGTTCGAGACCAGCATCGTACGATATGCATGTGCCGACCGCGTGCGACGTCAAAAGAGAGTGAATCGAAACGTGTACTCCAGCAGAAGTGCAGAAGCGGCCGCCGCCACCTCGGAACATAAACCTATTCTTGAGATTGCCACGTTTTCGTCTGTTCCGTCTATCTCCGGGTAGATTGGGTGTGCGACGAACACCTCAAAGTTGCCAATTTTGACCTGCCCGCCGGCTAGTACGCGAGTCTGATTGCCGACGGTGACCTCGACGGGGCAGAAAGGCAGGTCAAAATCAGGATCGCGGGCGTGAAATAGGTCTCCAACCTTCTTATATAAGTCCCAACATTGTCGGACTTCGATATCCTCGCCCAGCGGCACCGCGGTCACCGCGCCGATCGCAACCAGCAACCTCTTCCTTCGAATCACCGACAGCGCAAGTGAAGCGTTGGGAGTTCGCGTGAGGTTGATGACATCGAAGGGCTGAAGGATGGACACCACAGCTTTGTCTACATCAAATGTGAATGGGTGCCCCGCAAGAATGTTGATTGGTCAAGGCGGAGGTGGCCTCCTCGGTGCTGCGGATTCCATTTCGCGCATCCGGGACGTGACGCGGTGCCGCAGTTCGACCGAATCGGGGTCGAGTTCAACAGCACGATTGTATTCGTCCCTGGCCTGGCCATACTGCCCCAAGGCAAATAACGCTTCGCCCTTGCTGAAATGGACGCCCGCAAAATCGCCCAGTTTCTCGCCCCGAGTGAGAACTTCAATCGCTTCTCGGGGCTCCCCGCGTCGCAGCTTTATCGCCGCAAGATTGAGGTACGGTCCGATTCGTCCGGGAGAAAGCTTGATGGCCTCGTTCAGGAGTGCCTCTGCCCCGTCCGCGTCCCCCATGTGGAGGCGTATGGAACTCATGTTCGAGTATGCGAGCGCAGGCCGCGGGTTCATTGTCATCGCATGCGCGTACTCAGCCGCGGCTTCATCGTAACGTTGCGCAGCCTGAAGCGCGACCCCGAGATTGATGTGCGGCCGGGCGAGACTTGGCGATTTTCGCTCCGCGTCACGCCAAAGGGTTTCGTTGTCTGCCCATACTTTGTTGCGCACATGTGTGGTAAACGAGAGCGCTACAACCGCAACCGCCAGTGCCCCGACGCCAATCCTCGGTCTCAACGTGTCAACCCACGCCGCGATTAAAGCAAATCCGAGGCCGGCGATGTAAACGCGGTGCTCGGCCACCGCGTCGGCCAGCGGCATGCAGGCGTAGGAGGTCAGGGGTGAA
The DNA here is from genome assembly GCA_035631775.1 of Acidobacteriota bacterium. Taxonomy (GTDB): domain Bacteria; phylum Acidobacteriota; class UBA6911; order UBA6911; family UBA6911; genus DASQID01. Next base: position 32,089 of record DASQID010000675.1, on the reverse strand, counting down.
GCCAGAAGGGCGACCAGGCTGAACGAGAGTGCAGGCTCGCGCTGCCGCATGAGAACTGCCAGGACCGCACAACCCGCCAGTACGACGCAGGCCACCAGAAAACGGGCATCGTAAATCCGGTTCACAGATTCCACTTGTGGATCCACGTTCAGGTTTGCTGGAACCAGGAACTTGCCGAGGTAGTAAAAAACAGCACACTTGATCTCAGTCATGAAAAATATCGCGCGAGGAAGAGCAGGGTTTGCCCCGGCGAGGACAAGTTCCTGGTTTTGAGCCACCTTATCGGAAAGGCTGCTGATGTCCGACCAGCGGGCAACCACTAGTGCAGCGGGAACGAGGGCTACGCCTGCAGCGGCCAATTTCCTGCCGGCGAGCCACAGGAAGCCTGCGAGAACAATAGGGAGAGTCATCGCCTCCTCTTTGCATTTCCACGCCAGCAATCCGAAAACCAGCGCGCATCCGAACAGGAAGTAGCGCCTGACGGCTGACCTCTCCTGGTGACCCAGCAGCAGCAACATCATGGAGCCGAAGCAGAAGAAGGCGCACAACGATGAGGACCGGCCCCAAACGTAAGCGACCGCCTCGGTGTGGAGCGGATGCGCTGCGAAGATCAGACTTGCAGCCACGGCGAAGAGAGTGCGCCGCTCCCGGGGCAGCCATAGGCGCGCCACCTGGGATGCGATCCCATAGACCAGCACCGTATTCGCCGAGTGCAGTGCGACGTTCGTGGCATGGTAGACGGCAGGATTGAATCCGAAGAAGATGTGAGTTGCCGCGTAACTCAACTGAACGAGGGGGCGCCATGGCTCTCTCAGAAGTTGCCAAAGATCCCGGACCCGGGCGGCGTGGCCGACCAGCGGGTTGTTGACGATCCCGGGTCTGTCATCGAACACGAACCTGTGGCCGAGCGTGTTCCAGTACAGCGCGATCGACACGAATGCCGCGAGAAGGACGGCATAGCAGTCTGCCGTGCGCGCAGTCGTGTCCGAGGCTCTGGACTCCGCCGGTTTCCTCGCGGCTCCTTCGGGGTTCCTCATCAGAATCGAGGTCGAGGGCCGCTGCGGTGCGGCCCTCGCGAGAACAAACAGGCGCTCACAGCGCCCACCACCAAACGCTGTCGTGGCCGGGACAACACTACTTGACCGGACCGCGCTGCATCAACGTATTCGTGGATTTCTCCGATCCGAGCCATCCATCGGCATACGTCGACCAGACGGGCAACCCGACGTCTGGCAGCGTTATCGATCCAGTGGGTATCGTAAAGTACCGGACACCGGAACCCTGCTGGTGAACGACCAGGTTGTTTCCTATTTCAGTGATCTGGTGCCCTTCCCAGCGATACCAGTCGTTGTCCGTGCGCGTCCAGCGAAGATTTATGTTCGGAAATCCGACATCAATATTGCCGTATTTGTATGTGTAGAACGTGGGGGGGAGCAGACTTGTGTCCACCTTAAGCGATAGATTGTGATTGACAGGTTTACCGAAGGTGACGGATTCCGCAGGGATCGCCCCGCTCCCGTAGGCATATCCGTATCCATCGCCTGTAGACACAGAAACTTCGAAACTTAGCTGATAGTAGGTGCCGGATATCCCCACGGTGTTCATTGCCTCCGCTTCGGTGATCTGCACATACGCCCGCCGGTCGCCTAGAAAGATGACGCCGGAGCCCATCATCTCTTGCGCGAACGTATCCTGGATCTCGTAAAAGGCGGACGCCCCGCCACTCTTGTATTTGGTCACCGGGCCCTGAGTCCAGGCCCTGTCTGCCACCGCGACGAGCAGTGGAAGCCCGAGCAGAACCGCGATAAACTTGAATGAAGGCTCCTTCATATCGAACTCCTTATGGTTTGCTGGAATATGGTGTCAGGGCAGCCCGAAACCATTCACCCCGCGATTGGTATGTCGAACTGGACCCTCATAGCTCATCCTTCGTTGGGAGGTGAGCGTTTGAAATGAAGCAGCGGGAGGTTGTGCAAACAGCCCGCCGAGCAACTGGAAATCTGATAGGTTGTGGCTATTTTCGGGCCGGGGGGCCACCCTGTCAATCTAAATCCTTGGTAAATCCCATAATCTGAGGACTCTGCAGGCGTCCCTTCAAGGGGCTGCCCGCCAAATGCTGCGATCCGCCCCGATCTGATTCAGCGGGCTCACAGACATCGTCGTAAGTTCGCCGGGGTTGGAGCCCATGGCCGTACCTGCTATCAGTCCCGTTTGCGAGCTGACTGTCAAGGTACCAGTAAATTCCTTTGTGTCCGCCAGCGGAAATAGTTCCTCAATGAAGCGAGCTATCCGTCCATTCGCTTTCAGCGACACCGTCACATTCCCGTTGGGGACGGGCATCCCAGCGGAGGTTCTCAATGTCAAGCCCAGAACCGTTGCTGAACTTACCGATAACTTGCTGCACGGCATGCTTTCACCGACACCTGCAATTCCCAGACTGGGATATGAGAAGCGAACGACACCCGAGACCCGTATGTTGCTCGACACTTGCGCTGAACCTGGATTTAACTTGCCTGTTCCGTTTGTACTCAGGCTGAGGCTGCCGAGCGGATCAATCCTAAATGACCTAGTACCGGCTGGTTCTTCCCCGTTGATGGAGACGGACAATGGCTGGCGAGCTATTCCCCACTCTGATGCTTTTGGAAGGGATGGCGGCTACCGGCGATGGTGTTGAAGCAGAAGCTCCGCCGTCAATGCTTTCTCCAGGTTCGGTCTTCGGCAATTACCGCATAAATCGGGAATTAGGCCGGGGAGGCATGGGGATTGTCTATGAGGCCACCCACGTTTTACTCGAGAAGCGAGTGGCATTGAAGGTACTGCCGGTGCGGACATCCGCAGATGCAGCTGCGCCACAACGGCGCAGCGCTGCTCAATCGATACCTTGACCTTCTACATATCTTTTGGTAAACATGTAGAAGATCGAGGTATGGCTATGGAAAAATCTGACCTCCCGCAAGGAACCCTGGATTTGTTGATCCTCAAAATTGTGGCGCTCGGCCCGGTGCACGGATACGCAATAGCGCAACGTCTGCAGCAGATTTCGCGCAACGTTGTCCGCGTACCACAAGGCTCGCTCTACCCGGCGTTGCACCGGCTCGAAAACCGCGGCCTTCTGGCAGCAGATTGGAAGGAGACCGGGACCGGGCGGGACGCCAAGTTCTATCGCCTGACGCAGAAAGGGCGTGCGCAGCTTGAGGCGGAATCGGCCAGCTGGCAGAGGCTGACCGAAGCAGTCGGTCTGATCCTCGGACTGTCTGAAGGAGGTACGATATGACCTGGTGGCATCGCCTGTTGCGCCGCAAGCAGATGGAGGAGCTGCTCGAAAAGGAACTGCGCTTCCATCTGGACCAACACGCGGCTGATTTGATTGCGGATGGCTTCGATCCCGGGGAAGCGCGGCGACAGGCTCGGCTCAGCCTCGGCGGCTCCGATCAGGTGAAGGAGAAGTGCCGCGATGTACGCGGTACCCGCTGGCTGGAAGACCTTCTGCAGGACTTACGTTATGCACTTCGCACCCTCAGGCAGAAGCCGGGCTTTGCGGCGGTGGCGCTCCTGACGCTCGCCCTCGGCAGCGGAGCGACAACCGTCATGTTCACGGTGATTGACAGTGTTCTGTTGAAGCCGCTGCCTTATCCCGAACCCGACCGGCTGGTCCGGCTGTGGGAACAAACGGACTACAGCACACAATGGGGCAATCTGTGGGCGTTCACGTACCCCAACTTTCTCGACTGCAAGCGCGGAAGCCGCTCTCTCGATATGGCGTCGTGGAGTTACGGCGGGGGTACCGTCAGCAGGCCCGGGGAAGCCGAGTATCTAGATGGCCTCAAAATCTCATTCGATTTCTTTTCCGTGCTGAGCGTTCCTCTCCAGCGAGGGCGCGCCTTCTTGCCCGAAGAAGACCGGCTTGGCGCGGCGCCCGTGGTCATCATCAGCCACGGCTTGTGGCAGCGCCGTTTTGCCGGAAGTTCCTCGGCAATCGGCATGCAGCTCGTCTTTGATGGAAAGCACTACACTGTCGTCGGCATCACGCCCGCAGGTTTCCGGTTTGACGGAAACGATATAGATTTGTTCACTCTCCTCGGCCAGGATACTTCGCCGAGGATGCAGAATCGTGAAGCGCACGCAGTTCGAGTCTGGGCACGTCTCCGGCCCGGCGCGACGCTGGCCGGGGCACAGGCAGAGTTGTCGGTGACCGGCCGCAATCTGGCCGAGCAGTACCCGAAATCGAATAAGGGACGAACCTTCATTGCGGAGCCGCTCCGGCCTGACGTCGGAGATGTCCGTTCAACGCTATGGCTGCTTCTGGGCGCGGTCACCCTGGTGCTGCTGATTGCCTGCGCAAATATAGCCAGTCTGCTGCTGGCGCGGGCTGTTTCACGGGAGCGGGAACTTGCCATGCGCGTGGCGCTGGGGGCCGGCCGGGGCCGCCTGGCGCGCCAATGCCTGACCGAGAGCGTGGTGCTGGGGCTTTTCGGTGGTGTGCTGGGCGTGCTGCTTGCGGCCTTGGGCATCCACCCGTTTGTGAAGTTCTGGCCGGGCAGTTTGCCGCGCGCAGAGGAAGTTCAGCTCGATTGGCATGTCCTGTTGTTTTCGCTGGCCGTCTCACTCCTGTGTGGTCTGCTTTTCGGGTTGGCACCGGCTTTGCGGGCTCCCGAGCGCGCACTGGAACTGTCGCTCCGCGCCGGAGCGCGTACGGTTGCAGGAAGCTCGCGCCTTCTCCACGGCAGTTTTGTGATCTCCGAGATCGCCCTCGCGGTTGTGCTGCTGGTGTCTGCCGGGATGCTCGGGCGCACGCTTCTATATCTCTCATCAATTGATCCAGGCGTCCTCACCAGCAACATACTGACCGCCCGGACCGCGCTTTCACCCGCCACTCTCGGCAACTCCGGACGGACTCGCGCCGCCTGGGACGACATCCTCGATCGCGCCCGCCGCGTGCCGGGCATACAAGCCGCCACGGTAGTTGATACCGTTCCCATGCGGGAAGGCAACAACATAATCGGCTATTGGACGACGCCGTCCGCACCGCCGGAGAACCAACAGCCGCTCGTGTTTGCTACCTGCGTGACGCCGGATTACCCGAAGGTGATGGGCATCCAGCTGCGCGAGGGCCGGTTCTTCAGTGACCAGGATCGCCTGGGCAGCGAGGGCGTCGTGGTGATCGATGACATGATGGCGCAACAGGCGTTCGGCGGACGGCAACCCGTCGGGCAGCATCTCTGGATCGGCCTGGATTCCGACCCTATGCGGGTGGTAGGCGTAGTGGGACACGTCCGGTACTATGGTCCCGCCGGCGACGATCGGGCAAAGGTGCGCGCCCAGCTTTATTATCCTCTCGCCCAAGTTCCCGACCGATACCTGCGCCGCTGGTCCGAGCTCATGTCGATTGCCGTCCGCACCAGCGTCCCGCCCTTGAATCTGGTCGAATCCCTCCGGCGGGAAGTGCGCGGAGCCACGGGCGACCAGGTCATTTACGAGATACGCACCATGGAGCAGCTCGCCGGCGCCACCCTTGCCCGGCAGCGCTTCCTGTTGCTGTTGTTTGGCGTATTTGCCGGCCTGGCCATGCTGCTTGCCTGCATCGGCATCTATGGTGTGCTGGCGTACTTGACAGGACAGCGGGTGCCTGAATTCGGCGTACGCATGGCGCTTGGAGCTGCTGCCGGCGATGTCGTGCGGCTTGTGCTGAAGCAGAGCCTCGCAATGATCGGCCTGGGTGTTGGAGCCGGTATGGCCGGCGCACTGGCGGCGGCGGCGCTGCTCGAGCGCATGGTCGAGGGAATGCGCCCCACCGAGCCGTTGACTTTCGCCCTTGTGATTTCCGTTCTGGTCGCTGCTGCCCTGTTCGCGAGTTTTCTGCCGGCCCGGCGCGCGAGCCGGGTGGACCCTATGAGCGCGTTGCGTCAGGAGTAGCCGGGTTCCACACCGTCAGTACAGGCCGTGATCCTCGTACAGATCTGGCTCGAAGAGCTCAAGCGTGCTGTAATCTGTCGCCCCTCCAGGCCCTTCAGGGCGCTTTCTGCACGGCAAGTGAATTTTGCGACAGCATCTCCTACGCGGGGCGCGCACCCACGCGCATGAAAATCGGCTTCGCCGACGGTCAATTTGGTGAAGGAATGGTGTGGCGATCTCATCAACGTCGGTATTTTCCAAACAGAAACTACACCACAGGAATCGACGTTTTGCTGTACTTCACGACGTATTCCTTGTTGATGGCATACTCGTCGATATACTTGTCATACATCCCGACCACCACCGCGTCGGTCGACTTTATGTTCCCCATTACGTATTTGAACACTCCCTCCACGTAATCCTGTCTCTGAGCTCTCCGGCCGTCGGCGAGGAGCTTGTATACAAAACAGGGCCGCCTGCTCTGTCTGACCACCTTGAGCATCTCCTGTGGATCGCCTTGCACAAAAGCTACTTCTCCTCCGTAAAGGTCCGACCATTGGGCAGGCGCGGTGCGCTGGTCGCTTTCCTCAGTCGGGTAACCGATTTCGACGGGCATCATTTCGGGATTGGACTTGAATGCTGCGAGCCATTCCGCGTGGGTTCGGCCATATTTATACAGACAGGTCATGTAGTAATCCACATCCCAGTCCTGGGACTCGACTTCCATGAATACTTCCGGCCGATGGCTGGTGATGGCTACCAGCAAACCTGTATCCCGCACCCGTTTGCAGTACTCCCGGACCACGTTGAGCTTCTTCTGCCTCCACCAGGAATCTGTGCCGCTGGGTCCGTAGCCGGCGTGGTGAATGCTGATGACACCGTACCCAACCATGGCCTTGATGGACTTGTCGACCTCGGCCCAATTTCCGTCGGGGCCAATATTCGCAAGTCCGCTGCCGCAACCGAGCATTTTGCCGCCGTGTTCGGCGTTGTACTCGCGATGCGGTTTCCGGCTTGCACCATGGTATTAATGCCCAGCTCTTCACAATGCTTGAGCTGCATCACCCGCCTTTCCGGCGTGTTCCATGCACGAGCATCCTGCACGAGCCTGTCAGAAAAATGCAGTCCGGGGACGTTGACTCCAAGAATCAGGCGGGAAACATTGTATTTGCCGATGCGCACCGTCGGCATCGGTTCATTGGCCAGGGGGCCTGGAACGATCGGCTTCGGTCCCTCTCCTCCCCCCCGCCCCACGGCGCCAGAAGGCTGCTGAGCGCCTGCATTTGCCGCCACAGTTGACGTTGCGGCCAGTGTCCCGATCAGTTGAATGAAGCTTCGCCGGGAGCTCTCGCCCGCCGGGACCGGTTTGGAATTTGAATTCATTGCTGTCTGCCTCCTCTGTAAAGCAGGGTTGCCCAACGGCTCTCGCACGTTCTAGATGTTTGCGACGATCACATCGAGGATCTTTTTCGTGTTCTCGTAAGGATCAGGACCCATGTTGACCCCGGCCTCGATCGAGTACAGCCCCTTGTACCCGAGCTCCTTTGTAAGGGCCAAGGCCTTGGGAAGGTCATACCTCGACGGGTTCAACTTGACGTGGCAATTGCCGTCAGTCAAAGGCAACATCGCCCGAATGCCGGCGTGCTGCGATTCCTGATCGGTGAAGTTGCCCAAATCGCAATTTGCATTGACGCCGGCGGCCTTTATGACCTCCACCAGCAGGGTGTAGTCTATCGGGGCCGGCGCCGCAGGCGGGGTCGGTGGAGCGACGGTGGTACCGCGGGGGCCGGAGCGCGGAGCACCGCGATTCTCGATGCCTACCATTACTCTCTTCGCTTTGCCGTAAGCCCCTATCGGCTTGAGAGCTGCAATCGCTGCCTGCTTGCTCTCCTGAGTCAGGGCGCCCTGGTTCACCATTATTCGGGGACAGCCGAGGGTCACCGCGTGATCGATCCACCGTTTGGTCAGGTCGATCGCCTGCAGCCGCAGCACGGATTCCGGTGCGGAAACAGTCAACGCACCAAACTCGAGGTTGATGTTCGTCACTTGAGACTTCGTCTTCGCAAGCCGGGCACGAAATTCCTTAAGCCAGACTTCCTCGGTCGAGGGTATGTGGGTGTGCTGTAACTCGACGTGGTGGATGCCAAAGCGATCGGCATACATCTGACCGATGTCCATGAGGTCGAGCGTTCTCGCCGGCTCGTCCGGTTGGTTGGCATTCTTCAGAATGTTGCCGAAGCTCAGGCTCATGATAGCGAGGCGAGCAAGCTTGGCTTGATCTCGACTCTGGGCCCGTGCTCGACTTGCAGCAGCTAGTCCGGCTGCGGCCCCGACAAGAAACTCCCGACGGTTCATGGCACCTCCGTTTTTTGCGTTCCTCCGAGTGTTTGGAGTCCTTGCCGCTTGCCCTCAAAAGAAAACCGCCAAGACTCAAAGTACGCCAATGTTGGTCGAAATTGCTCAAGGGCCTGATCTGGCTGAACTGCGACATGTGGGACACTCCTGTACGCCAAGAAGGGTTGCGACGTATGGGGCGACTCCAGTACGTGCAGATGCACATTCGGGGGAACCTCTATTGCTTCTATTTCGGTAATCCCCCGAAGGCAACTACGAGGGGATACGTAGTGCCTGCAGTATAAGACTGCTTGGTTCTCGGAGTCACCCAAATTATTAGTAGGAAAAGGTAATACGAACAGCGGGGACGTACTTGGTTTTCTGAAGATTCTTTTCTGCCTGCAGAAGATTCTCTCCGAATTTCGCGACAGAAGGGATCTAGTTGTGAGTGGCGCGGTGCACGATCCGATCGATTTCACGAATCTGGTCGTCGTCAAGCACAGGCTTCTCGGGCCTGCGCCAGATGTCCACTGCGATCTGACGAGCCCTTTGAGTCTGGTCGTACTCCTGCGGCTTTCGGTGTGCCTCCGCCCAGGGCCGGACAGAAAACAACGGCGTGAGATAGAGTTCCTCCCGAAAATGCTTCGCCGTGTGGGACTCACTCAGGTAGTTTCCACCCGGGCCGACGGAGTGGATCAAGTCCGCAGCGAGAGTCTCATCATCGACGATCCACGGCGTGCGGAGAGATCGGCGCACGTAGTGGGTCATCTCGTTGTCGATCACGAGTTGAACCGGCGAGAAAGTCACGGCGTTTTCGAGGTGACCCACAGTGCCGATTCCAACCGCCCCGGCCAGGACCGGAAGCAGCATCGAGGACATCTTCTCCGCGCCGACTTGTTCGTTGTAGAAGCAGCCGTCCGTCTTTCCGCCGTGAACGCCGGTCGGGCAGCCATAGTATTCGGCAAGCAGCTGTACGCGGGCCATCAGCAAATTGCAGCGGTCGCCGCCGCTGTACTTGAACATGCCTGTGTGCATGTCTCCGTAAGACGGCACGATGTCCATCGCCAGGACGGCATCCTCCCGGACCGCGTAGCCAAGAACCACGGCAGCCAGAGTCTCCGCCGTAGCCAATGCCAAGATTCCGGCGGCCGTCACAGGAGCCGTCGTGCCGCCCGCAGCCATCGTGTCAACCGTCTGCGGCACGCCGAGCTTTACATATTCGAGGAAAACACCGACCATGTTGTGATCGAAACAAAGTGGAGAGCGTGTTTCGGCATAGCCTACCAGCACGGGATGCCGACGATACTCCTCCGCGGAGCTGGCTACAACCTGGCCGATTTCATGGATCCAGCGCGCGTCCGCCGCGCTGAAGGTTTCGACCCCACCCAGCTTCCGCGTCCACTTGGCGAGTTCGGCGGCCATCACCACCGGCCGATGCTCCGCCGGCACGGTCTGATCCGACACCGGCAGGCCCGTGTAGTCGATCCCGTCCAGGTGATTCACCATGTTTATGGAACAAAGGACATCGTCACGACCGGCAGGGCGCCTGCAACCGTCCAGGTCATTAAGAAAGCAGCAGAATCCTCCAGTGCTGACCGTGAAATCGGAGTGGACTTCGTACGGCGACGGCCGGAAACGCACATGCGAATACCGGACGCTCATGCGTTCGGGCCGATCGGGTTTTCGGTAGTCGCGCCTCATTTTATCGATCACGTCGTAACTGAGTCGGGAAGGTATCTTGACCAGCCGCGCGGCCTCGTCGGTGTGGCACCCGAAACGCCTCAGGTAATCCAGAGCCTCGGTCGAGTCAATCCTGATCCCGGTACGTTCCAGGATGGAACGGGCGGCCTGGTCAATCTGCTCCATCTGGGAGGTGTTTAACACTCGGAGAGGTTCCATACCGTCTGCACCATTCAGCTCTTGAACCTTACTGCCTGCGCATCGCCACCCATTTAAACACCACGGATTCCAAGATTACACAGATTTAGGTTCAAACATGATCCGTGTGCGAAGACCCTGCGTCAGCGCTAACGGGGTCTACCTCTCCAACTCCGAAGACCAGTTCAGGATGGCGGACAGGGGAGCCGAGTTGACGGTGCCCACCTTTGTGTTGACGAGGAATTTCTGGCAGCCCACTTAGCCTGACACCAATTTCCATTATTGCGCCTTGCTCTCGTCTGCCGATGGGCCGCACCCGAATCGTTCGCGCATGCGTTGCCGGAATCTCTCCCGCTCTTCCGGGGTCATGTTGGCGCAGCGCTCTTCGATGCGACGGCGAATCCTGGAGCGAACAGGACCCCGCCAACCACATCCGCCGAAGAGAATCCGGCAAAGCGCTAGAAGCCCAACCGCTTGCCAGAGGGCAATCTGGTGCCAGCCGAAGAGCGGCGGCAGCAGCCAATTCCACAGCTTCTGCACGACTACGCCGCCGAGCGTGATAAAGAGCAGGATCCCCAGAATCGCCAGCGGAGCAATCCAAATCAGTCTCTTCAATCTTGGTCTCATGTCCAGTTCCTCAGGCTTTCGTAAATTCGTCGTGCACCTCTTGCAATCGCTCGCGCAGGTGCAGCACCGCATAGCGTTTGCGCGAGAGCAGCGTACTCACGCTCACGCCGGTCTCGGCAGCCATTTCCTTGAAGCTGTATCCCTCGAGTTCGTGAGCAATGAAGACCTCCCGCTGCTCCCTTGGCAATTCCTCGATGGCCAACTCAAGTTCCTCGAAAAGCACGTTGCGGATGTAGAGCGCTTCCGGGCCGGCATCGGGCGAAGGCAACAGGTCTTCGATGCGCAGCAGTTCTCCATCTTCGCCCGCGACCATAGCGTCGCCGAAGATCTCCGGCTTTTTCTTGCGGAAGAGGTCCGTGATGCGATTGCGCGCGACACGAAAAAGCCAGGCGGTCACGTGCTCAATCGGCATCAGCAGGCGGTTGGCTTCTACTAGTTCATAGAAGACCTCCTGCACGATGTCCTCTGCATCGGATGGATCGGGCACGCGCCGGCGGATGAAATTGCGCAGGCGGGCTCGTTCTTCCGCAATGATCTCGGAGAGTCGTCGGTTCTGCTCGGCCATCAACGTTATGCTCGACCCCTCGCTCATCCACCCCTGTAGACGAACGGCGGCCGCAGATATTGTACGGAATCAGCCTCCGGCGACCAGTAGTTGGGGCCCGGCGCGGCATCGTCACGGCATCCAGTCGCCTCGTTTAACTTGCCAAGGTGTTCATTTGGTGGTACACAGAATTCCTCTAGCACGTTAGTATCATGTAACTGCCGGTCTCCTCTGCCGGTGCCGTGATAGCCGCGTTCACGGAGAGAGCATGGAATCCAAACCTATATCAGCTTTACTACTAAGTAGCCTGATCCTGTTCTGGATCGCTCCCAACCATGCGCATTCCCAAACCAAGCCGACGATGGTTTCGACGAATCCCGCAAACGGGGCGACCGGCGTGAGCCGCTACCTGGCCTCGTTTTCGATGACGTTCAGCAAGCCCATGGATACCACGCGCTGCGGGGCATCCACACGAAGCTGGCCCTATCCCCCTTCAGGCCAGGGAGGATCCTGTACTTGGTCGGCCGACAAGCTCACCATGACGCTTACGCGCTACAACCCGGAGACACCGTTCGGTCCCGGGCAGAAGATCGAAGCATACCTGGTCGACCCTGAGTGGAAGGTACAGGAGTCTTATCTGGTGGACACCGAGGGCAACCACCTCGATCCGCCCTACTACTTTTCCTTCACAATCGCCGACTGGCCCAAGGTGGTGTCCACCAGACCTCCCGACGGAGCGACCGGCGTCCCTGGATACCTGGACTCGATTTCCGTAACTTTCAGCAAACCCATGGACACGGCGCGATGCGGCGCGACCACCAACTTTCCATATCAAAACGGGGGTTCCTGTTCCTGGTCTGAGGACCAGCGCACCATGACTCTTACTCGCTTCAACGAAATGCCGTTTCCGGTAGTAGGGATGCCGGCTCCGAAAATTGGGGTTTACCTTAACCTTCCGGACGCGACACCAGTCCTGCGGGATACGGATGGCCTCAACCTGCCAAGCTCTTATTTCTCATTTACGCCCAACATCCGCAACGGCACTTCCCTGAAAATACCTGCGGACTCGACAAAAGGCTTTCAGTGGCCCTACTACCTGTATGTGCCGCGCTCCATAAAGACCCCAACCGTGCTTCTCGTCGAACCCAACAATTCGGGAACTACCCAAAAGGATCCGTCCGATGACGATAAGCTGGCTAAATCCCTCTTCGAGTTCTGGTCATATCGGGCGGACGACCTGGGATCGCCTTATTTGGTCCCGACCTTCCCCCGACCGAGGGCTCACCGGGACGTGGACACGCAATCCTTAACCCGCGCTACTCTCACAACGACGCTGCCCGGACTGGTGCGGCTCGATCTTCAATTGATAGCTATGATTGACGACGCCCGGAGCCGGCTCGCGGCAATGGGGATAGAGGTCGGTCCCAAGTTCTGGATGATTGGCTTTTCCGCATCAGGCGATTTCACCACCAATTTTTCCCTCCTGCATCCCGACCGTGTCCAGGCGGCATCCGCCGGCGGAGGAGCAGCAACACCGCCGGTTGCCATCTGGAAAGGCAAAACCCTTCCTTTCCCGGCCGGAGTAGCGGATCTCAAAGATCTCGTGGGAAAGTCCTTCGACTCGGCCGCTTACAGCAAAGTGCCGGTCCAGATCTATATGGGGGATAAGGACATATCGACGCAGCAGCAGGAGGAGTACGTCTCACCAGACACGTATACAAACCTCACTCTGGAGGTCTTTGGCGACCTGCAGGCACGATACCCTGCTCTCGAAGCAGCCTTCAAGTCCATCGGTTCTGATTGTCAATTCATCATCTTCCCGGGAATGGGTCACGATTATCCCGATTGGGGGTACATCAGGACATTCTACGAGCACAACCGCACGGAACCTTTCCCGGCAGCCTTGCCGAAGCCCCTAATCTACAACCTGTATTTCCCCCACGTGGCGAGTTTCGGGCAATGGGAGACGGAAATCGCATTGACGAGCACCGCAGAGATACCGGTGAAGGGAGAGCTGTTGGCCATGACAGCGGATGGCGGCGATCCGCTGGAATCGATTCCCTTCGCCATACCGGCGGGGGGCCGTGTGGAATACATTGCGGGTAAGTCCTTTCAAAAGCCACAGGACATTGCCTACATCAGGGTGCGCTCGGACTCCGGTTACTTGGCCGGGTACACCCGGTTTTCCCAGCCAGGCAATCGGGTTTCATTACCGTTGGTCGGCGGCACCATCGCGGGATACTTCCCGAAGGTGGAGAGGGATGGATGGACGGGGATCGCCTTCGTCAATGTAGATAAAGACACGGCCAACATTTCTCTGCTGGCCTACGACGACAACGGGATTCCTGTCGACACCCGAACTCTGCAACTCGCGCCGGGCCGAAAGTACGTCGGCATGGTCGATCAGCTCTTTGCCGGGATCGATGCGGCCAGGCTTCGGTATTTCAAGTTCCGCTCCGACCAGAAACTGGCTGGATTCACCGTGAGTGCCTCCTCCGACGGTCAGATGCTGGACGGACTGCAGTCATTAGGCAATTACATGCGACAGAGGTAACCGCGATCTTTCACGTGAGGCAAGAGCCATGCGCACAACGGTTCTGAGATGGACATTCATCGGGCTGATTCTCATATGGAGCCCGGCAGCGTACTGCGATGAACTTATCAAAATCCCGGCCGATCCAGCCAATGGGTTCTCATGGGCTTATTACCTGCTCATTCCCTCCACCATCACATCCCCTCCCGTTCTGATGGTGGAACCCAACAACACCGGCACAAGCGATCCAGATCCCGCAGTGCACGACCAGGCAGCCAAGGCCGAGATCCAAATCGAAGCCCCGTGGGCCAACATATTGGGGACGCCATGGCTTATACCGACTTTTCCCAGACCTTATGACGACAGGGTCGCCTACACGCACGCCCTGGACCGCAATACCCTTCTGCTCAAGGAGCAGGGACTGGTGCGCATAGACCTTCAGCTGATCGCCATGGTGCGTGACGCCCAGGCGCGGCTGGCTGCCCGCGCCATCAATGTGGATTCCAAGTTCTTCATGGCGGGAGGATCGGCCGCCGGTTCGTTCATCAGCCGATTCGTTATGCTGCACCCTGATGTCGTCAAGGCGGCGTCGATCGGAGCGCCGGGGTGGGGCCCGATCGTTCCTGTCGCCTCGTGGAGCGGAAAAAACCTCCCCTATCCGGAAGGCATCGCCGATCTTGATCAACTGGTCGGATCCAAATTCGACGGCCAGAGCTTTTCTAAGGTCCCCTTGCAGGTTTGGGTGGGCGACGAAGATTTCACCATGGACCTGTACTGGAGACCATCTGACTCTGAAATGGCCCTTGTCAGTGCCGCGTTCGGGGGGACCAGCCGGCTCTACGAGCGCTGGCCCGAGTATGAAGCGGCCTACAACTCGGTGAGCTCATTGTGCCAGTTCATTGTCTTCCCGACTCTGAGCCACTCTTGGCCCGACTTCAGCTACTTGCGCGATTTCTTTCAGAAAAACCGGTCAGCTCAGCCCGTGGCCGTACCCAAACCCGCGCTGTACACGATCTATTTTCCACACGTGGCGAGCTTTGAGTCCTGGGAAACAGAGGTAGCATTGACAAACGCCAGCCCGGTTGCAGTCCGGGGCCAGCTCAAAGCTTACGGACCCGACGGGGGTACACCGCTCCAGATTGTGAGCCTCACTCTGGAACCGCTGCAGCGAAAGGAAATCACGGTGGGCAGCTTCTTCCAGAATCCCCAAAATATCGCGTACCTCTCATTTGTCTCGGACTCCGGCTTTCTTGCCGGGTATACAAGGTTCTCGCAACCAGGCAACCGGGTGTCGCTGAAAGCCGGCACCGGCACGAAGACAGGCTGGTTCACCAAGATGGAACAGGATGGCTGGACGGGCATTGCATTTGTCAACGTCGACACGTCAGCCTCTATTGTGAAGCTCGCCGCCATGGACGCGAACGGCAACCAGGTCTCCTCGGCCACGCTCACGCTGGCGCCCGGCAAAAAGGTCGTCGGGATGGTGACCCAATTGTTTACCGGAGACCTTAGCACAGCAAGGTACTTCAAATACACTTCGGACAAACCGCTTCTGGGTTTCACGGTCAGCGGGTCGTCTGACGGCCAGATGCTCGACGGCCTGCATTGCCTCCCGAATTACATATTTCCGTGAGCTGATATTTCCGGTCATCGCAGGGAAAGCTCGCCGACCTCGCTGTGCTATCGCAGGACATCTTAGCGGGCGAAGTGAGTGATCTAGTCCTTCCGCTTGGAATTCCATCATTCCTGGTTCACCGGTTTTCCCTGCTTATATTGTTCCGCGCTGATCAGTTGTCCCGCGCTCACGGCTTCGTGGAAAAGGTTGGCGGCCTCCGATAGTCTCACCCTCAAAACGGGCACCGCCGGCACCCGAGTTGCACCGCCAGAGGCGGGGGTTTCCCAATGGGATGAATCAAGGCTCACCGATCTTGATGACGCTTCAGCCACCCAATTCGAAGTAAAATCAGGAGCGGTATGCTGTGTGCAAGCCACCTGCGGAGAGAATCCCCATGGCAATTGGAAAAGTTTGTCGCTATTTTCTCAGCTCGAGGTCGCTGTTCGGCTTTCTCTGCGCGGCAACAATTGTGCTCAGCGGAACGCCTCCTCATATGGCAGCGCAAGCCGAGAGGCCTAACTTCCTGATCTTTCTCACCGACGACCAGGGTTATGGCGACGTAGGCTGTTACGGAGCGACCGATTTCCGGACTCCGAACATGGATTCCCTGGCTGCCGCAGGCGCGCGTTTCACGAACTGGTATTCCAATGCACCGGTCTGCTCGGCGTCGCGCGCTTCCCTGCTGACGGGGCGTTACCCCCACCGGGCCGGAGCCCCTGGAATATTCAGCTCAGGCCGCAACGCTCCGGGAATGCCCATCGATGAGGTCACGCTTGCGGAGATCCTCCGGAGTGCGGGTTACCGAACCGGGCTCGTGGGCAAGTGGCATCTGGGTGGCGCTCCCGAACAGCGTCCTAATCGGCAGGGTTTTGATGATTTCTTCGGCTTTCACAGCGGCTGTATTGACAATTACTCGCACATTTACTATTGGGGCCAGGCAGGTGCCGGCGGGCGTGTCCCATTCCACGATCTCTGGCGCAATGACACGGAGATATGGGAGAACGGGCAATATTTCTCCGAGCTGGTGACCCGCGAGGCAGTTCGCTTCATTGCCGAGAACCACTCGCGTCCCTTTTTTCTCTACGTTGCCTACAACCTCCCTCACTATCCGAATCACGCCCCACCGCGCTATTACGAGCGGTTCAGTCACATCACGGATTCACAAAGAAAATCTCAGGCCGTGACTGTGGCAGCTGTCGACGACAGCATGGGCGAGATCATGAGCGAGCTGCGAAGAACAGGCCTGATCGAGCGCACGGTCATCTTTTTTACCAGCGACAATGGACCCTCGGCTGAGAAACGCAATCTTCTGGATGACTCGGACCAGACCTACCATGGAGGGAGCGCCGGACCCTTCCGCGGATACAAGGGCGGCCTGTTCGAAGGCGGCATTCGTATGCCTGCATTGATGAGCTGGGCTGGAAAAATCCCGAAGCGACAAGTGATCACAAACCTTGGCATCACCATGGACATTTTTCCGACTTTCCTCAACCTGGCCGGGTGCAGACTCCCGGCAGGCCGCACAATCGATGGCCGCGATATCTACGAAATGGCCGCCCGGGGTGGAGAAAGTCCGCACGCTCACGAGCCCATCTTCTGGGCTTACGGCGACCAGCGCGCCGTGCGGCGTGATAATTGGAAATTGCTGCTCAATGCCAGGCTCAACTTCGACGACAAGGTGGATGACAGGATTTTCCTCTGCGATCTGGCAGCTGATCCAGGCGAAAGGATGAATCTTGCTGTAGAAAACCCACAGTTGGTCCGAGAATTGATTCAGCTGATTGAGGCCTGGGAAAAGGATGTCATGGGGAGGAAAAATTGATCGCCATCCAGCCCGAACTGACCGGACCTGTGTGCGGGGTGCCGGCTGCGAAATGTCATCTTGCACAACGACCGCGGGAACGGCAGAGCCTTTCCGCCCCGTCAGAGGCGGTGCTGACTCGATCGAATTGACCTCCGCTCGCTTGTTTTTCCCTTGTTTGGCCGGGAAATAATATCCTATAAGTCAGTCGGCGGCTTGAGAACCCCAGCTGCCGCCGGTAGCACCACAGCGGATTGACGCCTCGGAGAGTTGCCATGAATGTACAGGATCGTGCGCATCCCTTTTCGCTGCGCGACGATGATATTTCCAAAGTACGCGAGGCTTTCACCGCCGCAGGCTTCAATGAGAAGGCAATCCTCGATGCCCTCGGCATCACCTCCATCAGCTCGCTGAAACTTCTCTCCAAGGAGAGTGTCCTGCCGCGAATTGTGGGGGACGCGCCTCTAACCGTGCTTCTGCGGCTGTTTGTCGCCGGATTGCCGTGCGAAGCGAAGGCAGCACGGAGAGTGCTTGGGCCCCTCGACCTGGATAGGTGGATCAAGGGAGGATTGCTGCACGCACGGCAAGACAGGTTTATGGGTGCTGTCGCGATGATCGCCATGGACGACCTCCTGTTGGCATTCGACAGGATCTGGGTCGGGCAGGAAGATGAACCTTCGGACCATGTGATGGGGCCCAGCGACAGCGCCAACTTCCTGTCGCGCCTTGCCATCCCCCGCCCTTGCGGGCACAGCTTGGATCTGGGTACCGGCTCCGGCCTGCTGGCCCTGATCGAGGCATCGCAGAGCCGGCACGTTGTCGCAACCGACGTGACCCCCAGGGCGGTTGCCTTTGCCCGATTCAATGCGCGACTCAATGGACGAACTAACATCGAGGTGCTTCAGGGGGATCTGTTTGAGCCTGTAGCCGGTCGGACCTTCGACCGCATCATCTCGAACCCGCCATTCGTGATTTCACCCGAGACTCGCCTGGTGTACCTCACAGGTAGGGGAAGAGGGGACGCCTTGTGCCGGAAGATCGCCTCGGGAGCCCCTGCGCTCCTCTCTGAGGGGGGCACGCTGCAAATGCTGTGCAGCTGGAGCGAACCCGTCGAGGGTGAGTGGTCCGACGACCTGTGCAAGTGGTTCGAAGGTTCCGGCTGCGACGTCTGGGTTCTGCGCCAGTCTACCAGGGATGCGGAATCCTACGCTCGTGGATGGATGAAGGTCGGGACCGTGGGAGCAGCCGCGTATGATCCGGCGAGGCTCGACACCTGGCTTCGATATTTCGAGAGAGAGGGTATCCGATCAGTCGGCCAGGGATTTGTAATGATGCGGCGGCGATCCGGAGCAAACTGGTTTCGCGCCTTCGACGGCCCACCGAACCTCCTCGCATCGGCTGGTGAGGCCGTCATCAATCGGATTCGTGCCCTGGACTTCCTGGCTGCCGTCGGATCCGAAGAGGCCCTTATGGACGCGGTGTTTGCTGTCGCGCCGTCGGTGAGCCTAACACAGGAATGTTCGCCTTCGCCCGAGGGATGGACGCAGGTCTCGGCGACCTTGCGCGTGACCGAAGGGCTGGGTTACGTGGAGGAGGTGGATGCGTATATTGCCGAACTTGTGGCAGCTTGCGACGGAAGGCGATCCCTGCGCGAGGTGATCACCTTTGTCATAGCGAGGTTGGGCTGGACGAGCTCCGACATCCCGACCGATACCCCGGCCCTCGTACGCCAGCTTGTCGATGAGGGCTTCCTGGTGCCCGCAGCCTCACCTGAACAATCTGCTACCGGGTAAAACCCCGGCATTGCTGTGGGACTCGCAGCGTTGACATTCCAGGACCCAGTTTCTTGGTACGAACAGGGTTCATGTGCGGGGGGTCATCAGACCCCCCGGTCGCCACCTTTGGCTGCGACGTGCGCCGGTCTGATGAACGGCGCCACAGGAGAATTTCATTCAAGCCGGCCCTTGGCGGAGGACGTAAGAGAAGAACCGACTCCACGCATTGAGCATGCTGCCAGATCCCGGTTGTCAGCGCGAAACGCCGATCACCCCGGGGCTGGGTCGACCGCGGCGTCTATGGCCTCACTTCTTCGTAAGGGTTCCAGTAATTACCATGCCTTGCGGCTCGTTCTGAATCAGATCCGCTCCTCGACTGTTATCCTTGAGCATCCCCGTCAACTGATAGGACTGGTCCGTTCCATTGGAATCGCGCAAGACATAGGACATCGTGAAGAGGCAGTTGGAATCAACCGAGTAGGTTCCGGAGGCCTCCTCCTGTGTGATTGTTCCATCGTAACTGGCATTTATAGACGATGTGAAGGAACCGGAACCATCGAATGTCACTTTGCCTACCCGTGCCGCTGGTCCCGGCGGAATTCCCGGCGCAAAGATACTGGAGCCTCTCATGGCCAGGCCATAGCTCCCTTTCAAGTCGTTGTTCGTGCACATATTCTTGGGCTGTTTCTGCAGCGAGATGCCGAAGGTCGTGCCTGGCGGATTCACCAGCAGGAGGGATACTTCCCGGAATTGATCGACCAGCATGCCACTCCACTGCAGGGGAAACGGCTGCGGGAATCCCGGAAATCGAACGAACAGTGTCACATCCATGGTGCAGTCGGGATTCACCGAATAGATGCCTTGGTAGTCTTCCGGGAAGATGAATCCGTCAAGGCTGAGAATCGCGTGGATCGACGCGTTCCCGTGTCCGTCGGCCTCGACTCTCCCAAGCCGTGCGTTTGGCCCGGGCGGCAATCCCGGCGGCGGCTGGATAAACTCGCCGACAACCAGCGCGCTGAAGACGCCGTGGTAATCGCTATCCCGGCATGTTTGTGCCTGTATGGACGGGATCATCAGGAAGCCGGCTATCCCGAACAAAATGGTGCATCGCAGAAGCAGAGTTTGCCCTTTCATGCGCAGTCTCCTTTCAATTGGCAGGGAATCGCTTGAACCCGTTGCTAGAAACCCTAGCACAATTTCAACCTTCGGCCAATGGCGCCGGGAGGATTCCCGGGTGGCCTCAGGTTGGCCTGCTGCAATCCCGAGAGATCACCTGGAAACGCTCAGCAGCTCGATTTCAAAACAGAGCGTCGCATTGGGCGGAATATCGGGAGGCGCACCTCGTTCTCCATACCCTTTTTCAGGCGGGATGATCAACTCGCGCACTCCGCCGACCCTCATCCCACTGACGCCATGGTCCCATCCTTCAATCACCTCACCCGCGCCGAGCTTGAACGTGAAGGGACTTCCGCCACGCGAGCTGTCGAACTTCTTGGCGCGCCGTCCGTTCTCCCACAGCCATCCGGTGTAATGCACTGTGACGGTCGAGCCGCTCATGGCGACACCGCCGGTGCCGACCTTCTCATCCGTTGCCTTAAGCTCCGGCTTCATGGTCGTGCACGCTGCCAGAAGAGCCACCGCTCCACACAGAATGAGTTTTCGAAACATGAGTCCTCCTCCCATGTCATGTCGCCCTCGCTTGCCGTTTCAGGGTGCCATTGGGAATATGCCTAACAAGTCCTCCGGCTGTTCGGCTCAGTTGACTCAATACTTCCCGACAAGCACAGGATCCGCTGCATGTAATCCTGACAAACTTCCTCATGATTGTTTCCCCCCAAAGAGACAAAAGGCATCCTCAGCCTTAAAGTCCTTCGGGCATCACCCAGGGCGCGCGATAGCTGCGCTTGAGGTATTGATTCGCCTCCGGGGCGTTGCTGAAAGTTTCCCTTTCAGCGTCGAACTCCAAACTCCGATCACCCACGCGCCAGGCGATGTTCGCCATATGGCAGAGCAACGTCGATTGGTGGCCGGTCTCCACATCGGCATTCGGGCGCTTGCGCGTGCGCACACACTCGAGGAAGTTGTCCTGGTGCTCCTTGTCTCCCTGGCGGCCGTAACACGACCGGACGAGAATGCCCTTCTCATCGAACGCTTGCCATCCGTCCCCATGCCGCCCCACATACATAAAGCCGCTCGTGCCAAGCAGCTCGATGCGAGTGCCGTTGAAGGGCCAGTCCGGGAAACGATCCCGGTCTCGCAACTCCATCGGCGTCTTGGTGAGGTAGGGCGTCCACAGCGAGGCTTCAGACACCCATCGGAAGCTGCCGAAGTCGAAGGCAGCCAATTGCGTGTCCGGTGTGTCGCGGCCGTCCTTGAGCACGAGGATGCCGCCGCTGTGCGACACGGAGCGGGGCGCCGGTGGGTCGCCCAAAAGGTAGCGCGCCAGATCCAACTGATGCACAGCATCTCCGGGAATGGGCCCGCAGCTGTATTCGAAAAAATTCAACCATTGGCGCCCGGGATTGTAAGGCAATTTGGCTGCCGGTCCGCACCAGATCTCGTAATCAAGCTCGGGCGGCGGATCCTGGTCGCGAGCGGGCGTCATCGGATTGAGCTGGAGCATATTGAAGACGCGCACAAGCCGGATCTCACCCAATGCGCCGGCGCGCACATAATCGAGGGCCTTCCGGTTGTAGGCTGCGCTGCGGCTCTGCGTGCCGACCTGAACAATTCGCTTGAATTTGCGGGCTGCAGTGATCATCTTCCGGCCTTCTCCGATGTTGTGCGCCAGCGGCTTCTCCACGTATACGTCCTTTTCCGCCTGACAGGCCAGGATGGTTCCCAACGCATGCCAGTGGTCCGGCGTCGCGTTGACGAGCACATCAACGCTGCGATCCTCCAGGATGCGACGGAAGTCCTGCACAGCTTGGGGCACATGTTGCTGTACCGCGGCCACTGCCGCCTTCGCTTTGGCGGCACGACGCGTATCCACGTCACAGACATAGGCAACCTCGGCGTCGGCACGCCTGGCAAAGGCGGTGGCAAGATATGTGCCCCGTCCTCCGGTGCCCATTACACCAATGATGATTTTGTTGCTGGGCGCGGCTTTGCCTCCCCACATGGTGGCGAGTGCTGTTGCAGCACCGACTGAGTTCCTGACGAAGGTTCTGCGGTTGACGGTTGTCATGTTTGTAACTCCGCTACTGATTCACGAGGATTTCCCGCACACGCCTGTCCATTCTATGCCGAACTTGAAGCGTGCGGACGCGGTTTTCTGAACATGTGCGATATTTTCGGATTTCCGCTCGAGCGAGGCGCGATCAGATCAGGATTGACGTATCAGCGATTCAGACACTGGGACGGCCCATCAGTCATTTGGCTCCAACCGGAAATCGAGCTTACACAGCCGTGGTCCCGCGGGCTCTGAACCGTCCATCCACGCGACAAATCGTTTTATGTCCTTTCCCCAGTGTCTGAATCGCAGATTGACGTATCTCGTCGCTTGTGGTACCAGCTTAGACTGAGAGATTCGATGAGCATTCAATCGCGGCTGGCAAAATTCGCGCTACTTATATTGCTCGTTTTATCCCTCGGCGGTCCCACAATCTTCAGTCTCGACCCCTGGGACGCCTTCCCCGACGGGGGCGATACCGCAGTCTTCATTTTATTTGCAGCGGCAGTGTTGTTGGGTGCGACGCTGATCCTTGCCGCTCGAATGCTTGGCGCGCTCAGGGGTCGCGCTATTCGAACAGCCGTGACGACAGCGTTGCCCTCGCGCATGGCTGATCTCCCCACGATGTTTCGCCACCATCTCATCTGCCCATCTACGTCGCTGCGCATTTAGGATCCGCGACGGCCTCGCGCACGTATCCGAAGCAAACTGGATCGGCAGGGCAGTTCAGCCCTGCGTGAGGGAACATGAGCCGGATCTTTCCTGAAATTGCTCTGTTGCTTTTCTCCGTCATCCAGGCGCCGCAGGCAACACTTCTCGTCGAGGTGCTGTCGGGAGGACGCCCGGTTGCTGGCGCGGACGTGCGCGCAGGGGGGCAGAGCGCCAAATCGAATGCTCAGGGGCACGCGCGGTTGGAGCTGCCGCCGGGCACATGGCAGGTGATCGTCGGCGCCGAGGGCTTTCATGAGAACAAGGCTGAAGTGCGCCTCCAGGCAGGCGAGGAGACGCGCGTTGAGATCGAGCTTTCCGTGCAGTCGGAGAGGAAGGAGGAAATCGTTGTCACTGCTGTCCGCACCGAGCGACGGCTGGAGGACCAGCCGGTGCGCGTGGAGGTAATCGAGCGCGACGACATTGAAGAAAAGGCGTTGATGACACCGGGCAGTGTTGCGATGCTGCTGGGTGAAACCACCGGACTTCGCGTCCAGACCACTTCGCCGTCCCTGGGCGCCGCTAACGTTCGCATCCAGGGTTTGCGAGGCCGCTACTCGCAGGTGCTCTCCGACGGCCTGCCGATCTATGGACTGCAGGGAGACTCGCTCAGCCTGCTGCAGGTGCCGCCGCTTGACCTAGGCCAGGTTGAAGTGATCAAAGGGGCGGCGTCTGCTCTCTATGGGCCCTCGGCGATCGGTGGCATCGTCAACATGGTGTCGCAGCGCCCGCTGCAGCGGCACCGCGAGCTGATGATCAATCAAACCAGCCGCGAAGGCACAGACCTGACCTTCTGGGCGGTCGAACCTCCGCACGGCAACTGGGCGTTCACAGCCATCGGGGGGCTGCACCGGGAGTCGCGCCAGGATATCGATGGGGACGGCTGGACAGACCTGCCGCAGTACCTGCGCGGCGCCTTCCGCCCACGTATGTTCTGGGACGATGGTCACGGCCACACCGTATTCGCCACCTTGGGATTCATGGCCGAGGACCGCAGCGGGGGAACGATGCCGGATACAGTCGCGCCAGACGGCAAGCCGTTTGACGAGCAGGTCGATTCGCGCCGCGTGGACGGGGGGACCGTGGTGCGGCTGGCTCTGGGCAAGAAACGCGTCATGACCTTCCGGGGATCTTTCTCCCACCGGGGCGAGAGCCATGTCTTCGGAGAGGACATCGAGCATGCAGGAAACACAACCTGGCTGGGCGAGTTCTCCCTTGTCGGGAGTGCTGGGCGGCACACGTGGGTGGTGGGCGGCGCCCTCCAGCAGGACAGGTACTCTTCCCGAGAGCTGCCCGGATTTGACTACAATTTCACAACTCCGGGAATTTTTGCCCAGGATGAGATCGACCTTTCTTCCAAATTCACTCTAGGGCTCAGCGGCCGCATCGATCATCACAGCCGCTACGGTACTTTTGCCAGTCCGCGCGTCTCGCTCCTGTTCAAGCCCTCCACTGACTGGAGGGCCCGCCTCTCCGTCGGGACAGGATTTTTTGCGCCAACGCCGCTCACTGAGGAAACGGAGGAGACGGGGCTCTCGCGCTTGCGCCCCTTGAAAAACCTCGTGGCTGAACGCGCCCGCAGCGCCTCTCTGGACGGAACCTGGAGCCGGGGCCCGGTGGAGGTCGTTGCTACCCTCTTCGGCTCACTTGTGCACGACCCGATCGAACGACGCTACCCCGACTCCACCTCAGCAGAGCTGTTCAACGCAGCCGGACCGGTCCGCACCTGGGGAACCGAGCTGATAGTCCGCTATCGCATCGAGGACTTTCTCCTGCTCGCAACTCACAACTATACCCGGGCAACGGAGGATGATCCCGAGCAACCCGGACGCCGAAGCGTCCCCCTCACGCCTGCGCAGTACACGAGCTTCAACGCCCTCTGGGAGAAGGAACATTGGGGAAGGATCGGGCTGGAGATGTACTATATCGGCCGGCAGCCGCTCGAAGACAACCCCTATAGAGCGACCGGGCGGGGGTACTTCCTTTATGGCCTCATGTTCGAACGCACTCTCGGCAGGCTTAAGATCTTCGCCAATGCTGAGGATCTCGGAAACATCCGGCAGACGCGCTATGACCCTCTCTTGCGCCGGAATCCCCTCCCCGATGGGCGTTGGACAGTCGACTCGTGGGCTCCGCTCGACGGTCGCGTGATCAACGGCGGGATACGCGTGACTTTCTGAGCGCAGGCGTAAAGGACATGCTGCGCACAACCACTCAGCGTCGCGAGCGCCACTCCTCGGCAGGCGGATAACGACTTAGAGTATAGGTTGTCTGGCTCAGTTGACGCGATACTTCCTCACGAGTTCTGGATCCGGATCAATCCCCAGACCCGGTTTCCCGGGCACCTCTATGTAGCCGTTCTTCACGGGGAAGAGCGGCAGCACCGGATTGTACTGGCTCTCGACCGCCGGATAGGTTTTCATGATGACAGCATTCGGCAGCGAGGCGAGCAGGTGCACGGCCACGTGATCACACCTTGTACTGCGGTATTTTCATGAGTGCGCCGTCTTTCAGTGCGGACTTGTGGGCAACGATGCCGGCCACCGTCATGTTGAGGGCCTGCGCAATGTCCACAATCGGCTTGCGGTCTTGGAGGATCGCCGTGACGAATTCGTCCATCAGGTATCCGTGAGAGCCGCCGTGCCCGCCAGGTTCGACCTGCGGTGGGAGGGGCGGGCGCTTGGTCTGGGGCAGTGTTCTTTCCGGACCCTCGAACTTGCCATGGAAGGAACCCTTCTGGCCGCGGATGCGGCCCATTTCACCTTCGTATCCGGGCGTGTCCCAGCTTACAGCCATCCGCGCCGTTCCGCCTTCGCTGGTACGAAAGAGCGCGATCTCGGACCCAAAATGGTTTTTGTACGGATTGTTTTCCGGTTGAAGATGTTTGATCCGGCTTGGCATTCCCAAACATGACACCTTTGTAAAGCTGCCGCCGGTCACACCAGTGTAGTAAGCATTTGAGTGAGTCGGATACCACTGCGGTGGGAGACCCACGCGCCACCCTTTGTACGAATCGATCGGTTTCTCCATGTAGTGAAAGTATTCGCCCTCGGCGTACACCAGGTTACCAAACCCTCCTGCCCTGTAGATCTGCCGCATTGCGAACAAGTCCTCACGAAAATACGATGTTTCGAACATCATGTATTTGAGGCCACTTTTCCTTACTGAGTCAAACAGGTGTTCGGCTTCCTCCAGAGAGCCATACACAGCGGGCACGGCCGATGCCACGTGCTTGCCGTGTCTGAGAACTTCGATGCAATGACGGGCGTGGCTGGGTGCGTCCGTGGCGACAAAGACGGCTTCAATTCGATCGTCTCTTACCAGATCCTGCAGCGAGGGATAGGTCTTGCTACAGCGAACTGCTTTCGCGAGCCCGGCGCACCGCTCGGGAATCAGATCGCTGACAGCTACGACCTCAACATTCGGATGATCTTGGAAACCGAACGCAGCCGCGAAACGGGAAACCCCATATCCGACCAGCCCCACTCGAATCTTGCGATCGGAGACGGGCTTCCACACTTCCGACGCATCGCGATCGCCGGCAGCTTTCTCGAAGCCTTGGACCGGTTTGTCTTGTGAACGCGCACTTCCGGCAAAGCCAATCGCCGCAGCCCCGAATCCGGCGACTTTCATGAACGTGCGTCTTGTCGTTGATTCATGCATCGCAGTTCTCCGAATTTAAGAGATGTCCCGTCAGCACATGGCTTGTCGAAGATAACGCCTAGACTAGTTTCTGTCGCGAAACTCCACGAATCGCATGTCAGGTCGGGCCCCGGAGGGGCCCAAGCAAGTAGCCGGGGGCGCGAGCCCCCGGATAGGATATTGCATAATGCCGAGCTCCGGCAGGGGCGAAAGACCTTTGTACTCTATGGGTTATCTGTCGCCCCTCCAGGGCTCTGGTTATTCTTGACAATCCCAACCCCGGGCTGCGCTGCGCTTGCCCGGGGCTGTTGGCTGGCGCCCCTCCGGGGCGCTTTCGGCGCGATAAAGCAGTTTCGCGACAGAAACTAGACTAGGCATCCTTTGACTGAGCCTCGGCTGTAGAGCGCCGCATGATCATTCCCACGATGCAGAATGCGGCCAGAGAGGCGATCAGATGTTTGAGCGTATGACCGCTGATTTTCACAGCGTAAAAAACCTGCTTGTCGAGCACCTCAAGAACCTTTGCCAGAACGTACGCTCCTCCGGCGGCGATCAGCCAACCGCTATGCGTGTAGCGTGCGGGAAAGAGGATAATAAGCAGGAAGATCGCCGCAATTGTGAAAAACTGTACGACGAAATAGAGACGCAGATCACCGGCTCCTTTCAACTCGCTGAAATACCAATAAAGCACGCTGAGTAGACCGATCACAAGCAGAGGCGCCAGGAAAAGTCTGCCGGCCCGAGCGCCAATCCGATCGCTTATGGTGCCTGCAAAAATCCCCATGAAACTGACGGCCATTGGCAACCGATCCCAAACGAGAGTGCTGTTGTCGGGCGACCAGTGATAGTAAGCCGATCCAAAACAAGTCAGCGTTACACCCAGGGAAAAAAGAACGTAAGGCCAGCGTTCATGCTTTTCACGAAAAGCCGGCCTTTGCCGCTGTGGCACAGTGCAGATCAAACCCCAGATACCTGCAACGAGGAACGGCATGTTGGACATGACGTCAAGGAAATTCGGCATGCCTAACATCGAGCGGCGGTCGGCGAACATGTGGTAGGTCGGGTCTTGCGGAATGCGGGGAAGAGATAAAACGTAGATAAAAACCGCTAGTGTGAAGCAAAGAAATATGGGAGTGCACAACCGTAATTGCATCTTCCCCTCTTTCCCAGCAGGTCGTCGTAGGCGGATCAAAGGGGAAACTACGCTTATTCACCCTGGAAGACAACAACAACCAATATAGCCGTGAATGAGGGCAGAACGCCAAACTCCTCTGGTTGCGGCTATGCTGCACCGGGAATTGTCCGGGCTACGGAGTCAACTTGCGTCGGTGCGATCCCCAGGCCCCGAATCCGATAAGAGCGGCAATGGCTAGTGAGGAGAGGACCAGTCCCGCATAGAAGCTGAGCGGGCGATAGGTAAAACTGACGATGTGATAGCCGGATTGAACGTGAACGGCACGAAACAAGTAATTCGCCGGAACGATCTCTGTCCTGGTCCCGTCAATGCTGGCCTGCCAGCCGGGATAATACAGGTCTGAGAGAATCAGCCAGCCGCCGTGAGGGCTATCAACCGCCAATTGCACCTTCTCGGGCGCGTAGCTCAAAATGTTCGCGGGGATCAGCCTGCCTGCCTCTGAGTCGCTGTGGACCTCGTTTGAAACGCGAGGGCTGGTGCAGATCACCGCGCTCCTCTTGAAATCAAACTCACGATCCGAGATCAGGTCAAGAGCTGCGGCATCATTCTTCGCAAAGATGGGTGCAGTGGTGATATAGGCCTTGGGAAGTGCGTCAGGATTTTCCCAGATCTCCGCATCCGATTTGTGCACGAGACGCATATTGGTTCGCTTCGGAAGTGGGTTCCCGGCATTGCAGAGCATATACCGAACTCCCATGATTGACAGCAGGTTTGGGCTCTCGATCTGCTGGACGTCACTGTTCCAGTAATCGATGTGGCGGAGCATATCGAGCATTTCTGTATCTGTGCTGCCGATATAGCGCTCCAGCGAGAGATTAAAGAGCGTGGTAGGCATCCATCTTGTTCGATCGGGTCTTCCTGCTCGAAGTCGGGCAAGAAGGTTGTGAATCCCGCCGTCGATCCTGCCCATCATCATGTAGTGCCGATAGGGCGTCAGAGCGTCATAACCCCGGACATCCTGCAAGCGGTACAGGACTGACGTCTCGGGCGGCAGTTCTCCGCCCACTCCGAGGAATCGGTCCGTTCCTGTGTGCTTCTCGAGAAACGCCAGCGAAGTGGACGGCGGCCGGAGGTACTTGCTCGAAAAGGCCGGATAGTAGCCCACGGAAAAACGCAACACGTCAACGATGGTGAGGCACAACAAGACAACGGCCAGCTGGGTCGGACCGACCCTCTTCACCCGATAAGCCCAAAGTGAGCCCGAACTCAGGATGAGCACCACCCCGCACCAAGCCAGTTCCCCCAGTTCAAATCTCATGAGTGAAAGCTCATGTATCGGCGTCCGGAAGTAAAGGAGTCCTGAGAGAACGAACCCAGTCCAAAATATTTCCGCCCTCATCCAGAGCTTCCAAGTCGCAAGACGAGAAGATGACAGAATCTCATTGAGGCCGCCCGCTGCAAGGGAGGTCAGACCAAAAGTAATCAGAACCAGCAGCTTGTTGTTGTCCAACTGGGACAAAAGCGGAACGTGGGAAAGCGCCCTTTGCGCAGGCACAACGTAGAGTCCGAGGAATCCCAGGAAAAGCACGGATGTGACAGCCCAAAATTGGCGACTTCTTCTCCACAAGACCACACCCACGCTCGCCAGGGTCAGAGGAACCACTCCGATGTAAACCGCTTCACCCAGATGACTCGAGAACCCCCAGAAGTTCCCGGTCCTCAAATCACCGAAAAACCGCGGAACTGCGCAGGAGATCAGAGTAAACCAGGGATATTGTTTCCACCCAAGAGACGACCTCAGATGAAAAGCGGCGCTCTCCCGCAGGTACTCCAGGAATGGCAGTATCTGCGGTGAGGCAAGGCAAAATCCCACCGTGGCCGCAACCGAAAAGTGAAGGACAGTTCGGCTTAGCGGCGGACGCTCGACCCTGACCCGGATGATGAAATACAACAGACTGGCCGCCGCGACCACCGCTCCCGTTTGCGGCTGGCCGGCTATGAAAAGTAATCCGTAGGCAAGGGCAATCGGCGAAATCCCCTTCAGGGAAGGGCGCGAGAGATAATTCTCCAGTGACCAGAACAAAAACGGAAGAGTGACAATCGGATAAGAGCCGGGGTAACCCAGCCATGCAGTCAAATGCCCGCCGAACATGTAGGCCAGAGAGCCAATCAGGGAAGCCGGCCCCTCAAGCCCTAACTTTCGATAGAAGAGAAAGGCGAATGCTCCGCAGAAAAGGAGTTTCCCTAGCGCAATGCTCAGGGTTGCGGGAGCCACAGGCAGAACAAAATTCAACCATGTCAGGGGATGCAGGAAGGTGGTTTGCCCGTTCGCAATCATCGGCGAACCGCAAAAGGAATAAGGATTCCACAGCGACAAAGCCGTGCCTCCTGTCCGCAGGAAATCCAGCCAGGGATAAAACTGGATCACCAGATCGCTCAGGTGGGGGTTCCTGACCTGTAATAATTCGCCTGGAATTGAAGTGGCAAATGGGTTCAAGTGGTAGAGAATGTCTAAGGGAAGAAGAACACCCCCAGACCAGATTGCCGGTAAGAATTGCAGCAGTGTGAGGATCACAATCAGAAAAAGGGAGCGGGAGTCTTTCATGTATCCAGATCAAAACAGCATATGCTGGGTTAAGGGTCTGTCAATGAATAACGTCTACACTTTGCTGCCGGCCCCCAGGCCCGCCGGCGAGGCGCGAGCGACGAGCAGTAACGGGGGTGGTACGTGACGAGCGAGCAACAGAGCCAGCGGGCCCGCGGGCCGCAGCCTGAAGGGGCACGGCGGCGGGCGGGCATCTGCTTCGTTGCCACTCCTCGACGATATACACTGTTATCGCCTGCGTCGCGGCGCCTCCCATGTGCCCGCCCGCAGATCCCAAGACTGCAGCCCAACTTGGCCGACGAGCCGATGCTCATGGAATCCGGCCGCCGGTGCAGCTCGAACCTGGGCCCGCACAAATTGGCACAGTTTACCGATTTTGACAAGCAAGGGAACCGGCTCGGGGGAGGTTGGGGTACCGCCTCCATTCCTTCTTGGAGGTTGGGGATCTAAGGGCTGGCGCTAGAATAACTTCACATTTTGCTGCTGGCCTCCAGGCCCGCTGGCGAGGCGCGAGCGACGAGCTATACCCGGGGTGGTATGTGAGGAGCGAACAACAAGGCCTGCGGGCCGCAGCCTGAAAGGGCGCGGCGGCGGGCGGGCGTCTGCTTCGTTGCCGCTCCTCGACGATATACACCGATATCGCCTGCGTCGCGGCGCCTCGCATCTGCCCGCACGGCGCTCGCGCCAAAATGTGAATTTATTCTTGCGCCAGCCCTAAGAGCCACAAGCGAGGTGCGAGGGCAGGCGCTGTATCCTTGCTGAAAAGGGTGAGCTGCGTGATGCAACAATTCAGAATCCCGGACCGGCGTATCATCCATCTGGCTGCAGGTTTCCTGATCACGCTGATGGCTGTGCGGCTGCTCCTCACCCTGCCCTCCACGGGTATGGTCACGGATGAATTCGCCCACATTCCTGCCGCTTATCTATATGTCAAGCAGCTTCGACTCGAGGTGAATGCTGCACACCCACCACTTATCAAGTATCTGGCAGGCCTTCCACTGCTGTTGCTGAATCCGCCACTTCCAAATACCGACCCCCTGGTGGAGGGATTCGCTTACGACAGCGAGTTTCTTTACGGACTGAGAGAGCGCGCTCGACAAGTCATCACCTTGGCTCGTATTCCAATGATATTGGTCGGTTGCCTGCTTGGATTTGTCCTTTACACGTGGGCAATCGAGATGTTCGGCCCTGCGGGCGGCTTATTCTCTTTATCACTTTTTGTTTTTGAACCGAATATTCTCGCTCATTCGCGGTTTGTATTAACCGACGTGGGCGCAGCCCTCGCTTACACTACCTTCTGGTATTCCGCATGGCGCTGGATCAAGACTCCATCGGCCCGGAAATCGCTCATCGTGTCCGGTGTGGCCGGTTTGGCTCTTCTTGTCAAGCACTCGATGATAATCCTGCCTTTCTGCTGGCTGCTCATTCTTTGGCTCATGGTAGTTAGAAGAGGGGTGGCCGTGCGACGAGGACTGCAGCAGACGGTATTGGGCATTGTGCTGATTTTGCTCATGTTGAATGCCGGGTACTGCTTTCAATCAAAGAGGTTTGATTCTACAGACCTCAAGGTCGTGGCAGGATGGTTCGGACTGAACACGGACAATTCGCCCATCAATGGGCTGCTAAACCGCTTCAGCCCGCTGCCGGTACCCTCCACCTACATACGCGGCCTGGATGTCGTGGTCAATCAGAACAGGAGCGGCCATCCTGCTTATCTAATGGGAATGTACTCCACAATGGGATGGTGGTACTACTTCCCCGTTGCGGCGCTCGTGAAAGTTCCGCTCGCCATGCTTGTCGTGTTCGCGATAGCTCTGATCTGGCTGAT
>DASQID010000674.1:0-7673 GCA_035631775.1 Acidobacteriota bacterium | reverse complement strand
CAACGGTGGACGCATGACCGATTTTGGTCATCATTGGCTGGACGTCGTGCACATGTACTTGGGCGAGAGGGCCCCCAAGTCGGCCGTCGCTGCGGGAGCCATCTACGACACACAGGACGGGAAGGACGCGCCCGACATCATTTCGGCACTGTTCGAGTATCCTGATTTCGTCGTGTCGTTTCAATCGGTCATCGTAGGCAATCCCCTGCCCTACGGCGTCACCTTTTACGGTGACAAAGGCAAGCTGCACGTCGACAGGAATGGTTATGTTTTTTCGCCCGCGGAAAAAGGGACCGAACCGATTCAGAAGAACTTCCCAGGCGACATAACTGTTAATCATGTGCGCAATTTCCTAGACTGCTGCAAGTCTCGTAAACTGCCCAACGGAGACGTGGCCTTGGCCGCCGTCTCGATTCAACCGCCGTTATTGGCTGTGAGGTCGTACCTGGAAAAGAGGCGCATTCGCTTCGATGCGGAACATGACATGATTCTGCCCGACTAAACTAGACTGTCGCGAAACTGCTTTATCGCGCCGAAAGCGCCCCGGAGGGACCCGGAGGGGCGCCAGCCAACAGCCCCGGGCAAGCGAAGCGCAGCCCGGGGTTGGGATTGTCAAGAATAACCAGAGCCCTGGAGGGGCGACAGATAACCCACAGAGGACAAAGGTCTTTCGCCCCTGCCGGGGCTCGGCATTATGCAATATGCTATCAGGGGGCTTGCGCCCCCGGCTACTTGCTTGGGCCCCTCCGGGGCCCGACCTGACATGCGATTCGTGGAGTTTCGTGACAGAAACTAAACTAAACTAGAGGTCGGAGGCCAGGGGTCAGGGGTCCCGACCGCTAGTGGTTGGGAAGCGCTGGCATGGTAATTCCGCACCCGGAGGACGACTGAGAAATGGGTGCACCCGATCTTGGGAGAGTGGGAATGAAGCTACTCGCGGTATTATCCGTCTCTTTAACGATCGGAGCATTCATGCCTCCTGCCAAGGAATTGCCGAGGTTTCTCGAACACACGATCGCCACGGATCTGAAGGGCGGCTACCAGGTAGTTGCTGCCGACCTCAACAGGGATGGCCGGCCTGACCTGATCGCTCTGGCTAGTGACATGCCTGAGTTGGTCTGGTTTGAAAATCCCGGCTGGCAGCGGCACGTCATTGCCGGAAATCTCTCAAGGATGATCAACCTCGTGGTTCTGGAATCAGCGGGGCAGCCCATTATCGTTCTTGCCAGCGGATTTTCGAACGAGGCAAAAAACAGTCCAGGGATTGTGTCGCTGCTCGAGCCGGCTGGGGACGCACGACAACCCTGGAAAGCAAGGGAAATTGATCGGCTGCCAACCACTCATCGACTGCGACTTGCCGATATAGACGGCAGTGGGAACAAGATAGTGATCAATGCCCCTTTGACCGCATCTGACGCCTCCGGACCGGATTATCGTGGGCACCCCCCATTGGTATATTACAAGCCAGGCGAATGGAAGCGCATCCTGATCGGCGCCGAAAACGAGGGTGTGATGCACGGCATCTATGTCGTCGATTGGGACGGCGACGGCCGGGATGAGATTCTCACCGCCAGCTTTGTCGGAATCCATCTCTACAAGCATCTATTGGACGGGCGTTGGATGCGGACCGAGATCGCAAAAGGCAATACGGCACCTTGGCCCAAGTGCGGTGCCAGCGATATTGCCGTCGGTCATCTCGGAAACCACCGCTTCCTCTGCAGTATCGAGCCCTGGCATGGAAACCAGATCGCCGTTTATCAGGAGGCAAACGGAAGCTGGTCTCGGCAAATTGTCGACGACTCCTTCATCGACGGACATGCCCTCTACACGGCCGACCTGAACGGGGATGGCCGCGACGAGATCATTGCCGGATATCGTGGCAAGGGCGGCAGCGTTTACATCTATTCGGCTGACGATGCCCTGGGATTGAATTGGACACGTCACGATCTCGACAAGGGGGGAATCAGCGTCGCCTCTTGCGCAGTAGCTGACCTCAACGGCGACGGCAGGCCCGACATCGCCTGTATCGGCTCTGCAACTGCCAACCTCAAGTGGTACGAAAATCGTTGAGTTTCAGGGTTCAGGACTCATTTGGGAGTTTGTACGGGAGGTAAGTATGCGCGTGGCAATGATTTCACTCCTTATTGCCGGCTTGAATGTGCCGGCGCGGGCGGCGGATACCCATCCCTTCTCCATTCGAGACATGCTCGCCATGGACCGGATCTCTGACTGGCAGGTGTCCCCCGACGGAAAGCGGATCGCCTTCACGGTCAGTATTACCGATCAGGAAGCCAACAGGCGACGCACCGACATCTATGTGGCAGACGTAGATGGTTCCGATTTGCACCAACTCACCACCGACCCTGCCGGCGATTACCTGCCCCGCTGGAGCCCGGATGGGGATAGTCTTTATTTCATCTCTACCCGCTCCGGATCTCCACAAGTGTGGCGGCTGGACATGCACGGCGGCGAATCCGAGCTTATCACCAGGCTACCTCTTGGTGTGGACTCGCTGAGAGTCTCCCCAGACGGCACATACCTGCTCCTTTCCATGGCGGTATTCCCCGGCAAGTCACCGGAGGACACAAAAAAGCTTCTGAATGAAAAAGAGAAGAAGAAGGCGACCGGGTTGATTTACGAGCGACTTTTTGTGCGCCACTGGGACACATGGGAAGACGGTACCCGCAATCACCTCTTTATCTATCCACTCCCATCGGGACCGCCACGCGATCTCATGCCGGAGATGGCCGCGGATTGTCCAAGCAAGCCGTTCGGTGGCGCCGAGGAGTTCGGTATATCCCCGGACGGCAAGTCGATCGTTTTCTCGGCAAAGGATGTCGGCCGTGAGGAAGCATGGTCCACTAACTATGACCTTTTCATGGTACCGGCAAGTGGTTCAACGGCGCCAAAGAAGATTACAACCAATCCGGCGTGGGATACACAGCCCGCCTTTTCTCCCGACGGCAGGACATTGGCGTACCTGGCCATGAGCCGGGCAGGTTACGAGGCCGACCGATTCGATATGGTCTTCCGGAACTGGAGCACCGGCGAGGAGCGAAAGTTCGTGCTCCGCGCCGACGACTCTCCCCAAGGCGATCGTTCTCCGGCCGAGCTGGCCTGGTCTGCCGATGGGAAGGAACTGCTCTGCACCGCCGATCACCTCGGACAGCACTCGATATTCGCAGTAAACGCCGCTACCGGAAAGGCTCGGATTCTGGTCGAGCACGGGACCGCCGGCAGCCCGCAGGTATTGCCCGGCGGCGGCATTGTTTTCGGCCTGCACTCGCTTCTGGGGCCAACCGAGCTTTACGCCGCCAACATGGATGGCACGGAGCTGCGGCGAGTCACGCATCTGAACGACGCCAAGGTATCCGCGGCAAGATTCGGCAAGCCGGAGCAGTTCACTTTCAAGGGCACCCGGGGCGACACTGTGTACGGCTACATCGTTTATCCTGTCGACTTTGACCCTTCCAGGAGGTACCCCGTCGCATTCCTTATTCATGGCGGCCCCCAGGGCTCCTTCGGCAACGACTTCCATTACCGTTGGAATCCGCAAACTTACGCGGGGGCCGGTTACGCCGTCGTCATGATCGACTTTCATGGGTCAACGGGGTACGGCCAAGCCTTCACGGACGCCATCAACAACGATTGGGGAGGGGCACCGTATCAGGATCTGATGATTGGGCTCGATTTTGCGCTCAAACAATATCCATTTCTCGACAAAGATCACATCGGTGCCCTGGGCGCCTCCTACGGCGGCTATATGATCAACTGGATCGCTGGTCACACGAACCGCTTCAAGACCCTCGTCTGTCATGATGGCAACCTGGACGAACATATGGCCTACTATGACACGGAGGAACTCTGGTTCCCCGAATGGGAGCACGGGGGACCGGCATATAAAAATCCGTCCGGATACATCAAAGACAGCCCGCTGAGCTACGTCCAGAACTGGCAGACGCCGATGCTGGTTGTTCATGGCGGAAAGGATTACCGCATCGCAGATAGTCAAGGAATAGCCACCTTCACACTGCTGCAGCGTAAAGGTATTCCCTCGAAGCTCCTTTATTTTCCCGACGAGAACCATTGGGTGCTCAAGCCGGCCAACAGCATTCTATGGCACGAAACCGTTCTAGGCTGGCTGGATCAATGGCTGAAAAAGTGACCGCTCGCAGTCATCAGAGACGTGCCACCATATGCACTGATTCCACAGTGCAGCATAGCCACAACCAAAGGAGTTTGGCGTTCTTTCGCGTCTTCGTGCCTTGGCGGTGGCTCTTTTAAAAAGCCACCGCTAAGACGCAAAGGCGCCAAGACGGGTGATGTATCTTTGTCGAAGCGGCAAG
Source organism: Acidobacteriota bacterium (assembly GCA_035631775.1). GTDB lineage: Bacteria > Acidobacteriota > UBA6911 > UBA6911 > UBA6911 > DASQID01. Next base: position 3,327 of record DASQID010000674.1, on the reverse strand, counting down.
GATTTGAAGGTTTGTGGTACATAAGTGTTACGAAGTAGTCCCTTCCTGTCATTTGAGTAATTCATGGCAGATTTTTCGTGCAATAAACCTGGAACACCCTCCCGGAGGATGACAAATGTGGACACACATCTTAAGGAGTCGCTTTCAGCGTCTTCCCCTATTTGCGATTTCGGCGGTTATGGGATTTGCCGCCACAGATGGCGGACCAACCCGACTGCTGCGGACCCCGACCGTCAGCTCAACACAGATTGCGTTCGCCTACGCGAACAACATCTGGGTTGTCGACCGTCATGGCGGAAGCGCACACCGGCTCACGAGCTTCCAGGGTCAGACGTCGAATCCGCACTTCTCGCCTGACGGGAAATGGGTTGCGTTCAGTGCAGAGTACGGCGGCAACACGGATGTCTATGTCGTGCCGGCCGGTGGCGGTGAACCCCGTCGCCTGACCTGGCATCCGAGTGCCGATCTTGTCCAAGGATGGACGGCCGATGGTAAGGCCGTTCTTTTCACCTCCTCCCGCGCCACGTGGGCGCCGAGCGCTGGGCCGCGATTTTGGACGGTGCCGACTGAAGGGGGAGTCGAGGAACCGCTGCCCTTGCCTCGCGGCTACCAAGGAAAGTTCTCGCCGGATGGTACCCACATTGCCTACCGGATGAACAACTCATGGGATGAGGAGCGGCGCAATTACCGCGGGGGACAGAACCGCCCGATCTGGATCGTGAACCTCAAAAGCAACGACCTGATCTCACCACCTTGGACCGATTCTAAGGACATGGACCCCGTGTGGGTAGGCGACACCGTATATTTCATTTCCGATCGCGACGGTGTCGCTAACGTGTGGTCTTTTGACACCAAAACGAAAAAACTGGCGCAGGCGACCAGGTTTACCGACTTCGACGTCAAGTCGATCGACTCGGGAGCTGGAAGCATTGTGTTCGAGCAGGCCGGCAATGTTCACGAACTCGATCCGAAAACAAGCAAGGAACACATCGTGAACATCACGGCAGCGGGGGACTTTCCCTGGATGATGCCAAGGTGGGAAGACGTCACGGGCAGGATGACGAACATCGCACTCTCACCCACCGGGAAACGAGTGGTGATCGAGGCGCGCGGCGAAATCTTCACGGTACCGGCAGAGAAGGGCGATGTCCGCAACCTCAGCAACTCGAGCGCGTCCGCTGAGCGTGACCCGGCATGGTCCCCCGACGGAAAATATGTCTCGTACTTCAGTGACAAGTCGGGCGAATACAAGCTTGTGATCGAGACGCAGGACGGCTTGACCCCACCTCGCGAGATCCCACTCCAGAATCCGACGCACTACTACACGCCCGCGTGGTCGCCCGACTCCAAGAAGATCGCTTTCACAGATACGAATCTTCACGTTTGGGTCCTCGACGTGGCGACAGGACAGGCGAAGGTCATCGGAAACGATCCATGGATGGTGCCCCAACGGACACTCAATCCTACTTGGAGTCCGGATTCGAAGTGGATAGCTTATTCAAGCCGCCTGAAATCGCTCTATCACGGGATATTTGTCAGCAACATCGAGACCGGTGAGACGAAGCAAGTCACGGATGGCCTGGCAGACGCAGTCTGGCCTGCTTGGGACGCAAGCGGCAAGTATCTTTGGTTCCTGGCATCGACGGATTTTGGTCTGCGCTCCCAGTGGCTGGACATGACCTCGTACGATCGCAGTGAAAATTTCGGGCTATATCTTGCCATCCTGAAAAAGGGTGAGCCAAGCCCGCTGCTTCCGGAAAGCGACGAAGACAAGGGCATAGCCAGTGCGCCTGCCGGCAGGAGCAGGCGTGGATCCACCAGCACCGAGGGGGAAGAAGCTACTCCTGACACGGGCGATACCCAGCGCGAGCAGCCCGGGCGGCAATCGAAGCAGCCCGTTACCGTGCAGATCGACTTAGATGGTCTGCAGCAGCGCATCATCTCCGTGCCCGGCTTGCCCGAGCGCCAGTATTCGCAGCTACGCAGCGGAATCGCCGGAAGCGTCTACTACCTGGAGGCCGGCCCGGGTACTTCCGGACGCGGCTCGCCTGAAGGAGGCGGTGGCAGCACGTTGCACCGCTATCGACTTAGCGACCGAAAACCGGTGCCCTTTGCTACCGGCGTGGCAGACTACGACCTGAGTGCTGACGGCCACAAGCTGCTGTACCGGGCCGGAAGAGGCTTAGGAGGCCCACGAGGACCCGGCGCCGCCCCTGCTGCGCCGAGCGCACCAAGTCTCTTCCTCGTCGACGCCGATCGCAATCCGCCGCAGGCCGGCCAGGGGCGTCTCAACATCACTCTCCGCATGTATTTAGACCCAAAGGAGGAGTTCAAACAGATCTTTAACGAAGGCTGGCGCAATCAGCGCGATTATCTCTATGTCCGGAACATGCACGGCACCGACTGGGCCAAAGATAGGGAGATGTACAGCCGACTCCTGCCCTATGTGATGCACCGCGCCGATCTCAATTACTTGCTCGACAACATGGGCGCTGAGATCGCCATTGGGCATTCTTATGTGCGCGGCGGCGAAATGCCCGAAGTGCCGCAGCCGACAGGTGGACTTCTTGGTGCGGACTTTGTGATCGACGGCGGCCGCTATAAGATCGTGAAGATTTACGACAACGAGAGCTGGAATCCTGACCTGCGCGCGCCGCTGTCAGCGCCCGGCGTGGATATCGCTGTTGGCGATTATGTTCTCGCCATCAACGGCATCGATCTGAGAGCTCCGGAAAACATTTACCGCCTGCTCGACGGCACGGCAAACCGGCAAACTGTGCTCACTGTAAACAGCCGCCCGGCCATGGAAGGCGCACGTCAGGTGACCGTCATTCCTGTGGCCAACGAACAGGGGTTGCGCACCCGGGCGTGGGTTGAGGAGAATCGCCGCCTCGTCGACAGACTCTCCAACGGCCAACTTGCATATGTCTATCTGCCAAACACAGGACAGCCTGGCTATGCGAGCTTCAACCGCTACTACTTCGCCCAACAGGACAAAAAGGGAGCTATCATCGATGAAAGGTACAATGGCGGCGGCTCTGCTGCCGATTACATCATCGACGTCCTGCAGCGCGATTTCGACGGCTACTTCAACAACGTCGCCGGCGACCGTTACCCCTTTACAAGTCCGTCTGCCGGCATTTGGGGGCCGAAGGTGATGATCATCAACGAAATGGCAGGCTCAGGGGGTGACCTGATGCCCTATATGTTCAAGCTTCGGAAGATCGGCCCGCTGGTAGGCAAGCGCACGTGGGGAGGGCTGGTGCACACAGCCGACACACCACCCTTCATAGACGGCGGCTCGATGATCGCTCCACGAGGCGGCTT
>DASQID010000673.1:0-4933 GCA_035631775.1 Acidobacteriota bacterium | reverse complement strand
TTCGAGAACCCGGACCTTTGTGGCTCGCAGGCAGACTACATCGTAAAGGCCCATGATTGCTAGGTTTAGGAGCGTCAAAACTGCGGCCAGAGCGAGGAGGGATGGATCCTGATTGCGTATCGCGAAGCGCACCTGGCGATAAGAAATGGCGCGTAGGTCCGTCCAACTCACGGCAACGACAACCGCGACTACGAGAATGGGCCAGACCCAACGGAAGTTGGCGAGAGACCAAAGGACAAGTGGATGTCGCCGCGGGCGGGTCGGGGCGGGCGAGGGATCGACCTCCGTTCGGTTCGTCAGGGTCGGTGGATTCGGGAGGTTAGCCAAATTTGAGATTCTCCTGGCGCTCGGGAGATACTCCTCGGTCGCCAGAAGTCAATGTTACTCGGCTCGCTGTCCAGATTCTATATGTGAAAGCTAAAAGGTTAGTGGTCGCCTTTGGCCGTGATTTGCTGGGGATTCTTCTCATTCTTGTCCAGCAGGGCGATATCCGCGGCACCGGAGCGCTTAGCAATGTCGAGAAGAGGGAACATCTCTCCGTAGGGTATCGCAGCATCCCCTCGAATAAACATGTTCTTGCTCGCGCGCCGGCGGAAAACTTCGGTAAGGGTGCTCTCGAGTTTCTCAGGTGTGGTGGGCTGAGAGTTAAGGCGGATAGTATGATCCAAGTCCATTTCGACGATAATCAAGTCGGGTTTGGCATTCTGGTCCTGCTTCTGTGGTGGAGCCGGCTGAGGGACACGGACGGGATGGTCGTACTTCTTCAACGGAGCAGCGACCATGAAGATGATGAGCAACACCAGCAGAATATCGATATAGGGGGTGATATTGATGTCGTGCTTCACACCCTTCTTGCCAACAACCATTCCCATGTTGTGTGACCCCCAGGCCGCCCTCTTTGCCAGGCTCCAAAACGAAGTGTCGCCGCTAATACAGGCGGAATGACACCTCGATATTTGCCTGCACATCTACCGGGGTGCCATTGAGCGTACCCGGCTTGAAGCGCCATTTGGTGGCAATTGTATTAATTGCCGATTCGTCCAGACCGTATCCCAGTCCGCGCAGGACTTTGAAGCTGTCCACAGAGCCATCTCTTCGGATGATCGCCTGGATCAGGACGATTCCCTCGGCACGCGCCTTGCGTGCCTCTTCAGTATAAGCAGGCAAGGGCTGATAAATAGCGACGGGAGCCTTTACTCCTCCACCGACCACGTAAGGACCAACGCCACTTCCGATGCCACCGCCTGAACCTCCTCCCATACCGCCGCCGCTGCCGGGACCCACGCCCGGTCCGGTACCGGACCCAACCCCCGTCCCACGGCCTGTGCCGATGCCGCCTCCAATGCCCGGGCCGGAGGAGTGCGATCCGTTCGGCGGAGCCATGATATCCCCTATTGGCAAGGACATATCCTGCGGGATATCGATTGGCATCTGTACGCTTGGGGCCGACGCCAACAGGTCATCAGCTGGAATAAGAGGTCTTGGATCTTCCGGGTCTGGAGGAACCATCTGAACTCGCGTCTGTTCAGGCATGCGGCCCGTCGCCGGTGGGGCCTGCTCCCCCTTCCCTCCTCCTCCGCCGCCGCCTCCATCCCTGCCGTCCCCTTCGAAGGGCAGATAGACCGGATTGTTGACAAACACGACATTATCTTTCTGATCCGCGCCCGCGGGATGGTAACTGATCAGGAGAATTGCCAGACCTGCAATAGCACAGTGAACGAAGAGCGACAGCATGCCTGCCTCGGCTTTCCGAGTGCGCAACTGCGCTCGTTCGGCGACCAATCCCTCGGGGTCGGCAAAAACGGATGGAATGAACAAGGGAGAACGGAAGCTGGTGAAGAGGTCCTTCAGGAATTCCGCCCAATTGGTAGGCTGCTTTCTCAGGCTGGCTTCGTCCACGTAATTGAAGAGAGAGGCCTGTGTGCGAGGCTCCCGCCATTCCTCTTTGAGTGCTTTGATGGGATGACGGAGGAAGCTCCAGTCAATTTCCGACCAGACGGAGGTTTCGGGCTCGTTCTTTATGTAATGAAACAGGGAGGGCTGAGTAGGCGGTCCGTCGTACCGTCGCCATAGATTTCTGATTATTCCAGCCATATCAACTTCCGCCTGCGTGTGCCGGGAATTCCGACACTGTTTTCCCGACTCACCTCTTCCTTCAAGAGTAGTTCCCGACCCCGGACATTTGTCAAAAAATTAGATACCTGAAGCCCGAAATGGTTTCACAAAAACTACCGAAGAGCGAGCAGATCCGGAGGTCCAAGCGCGCAGTTTCATTGTACCAGCCGGCACCCGCTCCGTCCAGAGTCTTGAATCACCCTGTAAATACGGGAATTAAGCGATTTGTTACCTGATTATGATCGAAATTGGCGGTGCCCGGAGAATTCCGGCAAGTTTTTGAACTGCTCCGAACCGCGAGTTGCGAACCATCTGGTATTTTTATATTTAGGAATGGCAATCCTGTGTACAGTGTACGCTTTTTCTCACATGTGAAAGGGAACAAGCCATGGATCTAAGAGGCAGCACGTTTCTGATCAGCGGCGGCAGTTCGGGCCTCGGAGCGGCGTGCGTGCGCAGATTCTGCCGAGCCGGAGCGAATGTCGTCATAGGGGACGTCAACAGCAGCATAGGCCTGGACTTGGTCGGCGAACTCGGCACAACGGTTCACTATACATTCATGGATGTAACCGACGAAGCCAGCGTCCAACGTGCGGTAAGTGTCGCATCGGACACATACGGTGGGCTGAGCGGCGCAGTGAATTGCGCCGGCATAGCACCTGCCGAGCGGGTTTTGGGCAAGACCGGCCTTCACTCGCTCGAAACGTACAGGAAGGTGATCAACGTAAACCTGATCGGGACTTTTAACGTCGTCCGGCTGGCGGCCGCTGCGATCGCACAAGCCCCGGTCTCGCCCGACGGGGAACGGGGCGTCATCGTCAACACCGCGTCGGTGTCGGCATTTGATGGCCAGATTGGTCAGGCTGCCTATTCCGCCTCCAAGGGTGGAGTGGCAGCAATGACTTTGCCGCTCGCAAGAGAGTTCGCCCGGTTCGGCATCCGGGTTGTCGCAATCGCACCCGGCATTTTCGACACTCCGCTTCTGGCGGTATTGCCGGTACCGGCCCGTCAGTCCTTGGAACAGCAGGTACCCTTCCCGCCACGGCTGGGCAAGCCCGACGAGTTTGCCGCCCTCGCACAGCATATCGTTGAGAATCAAATGCTCAATGGATCGGTGATTCGCCTGGATGGCGCCTTGCGAATGGCCGCCAAGTGAGGCAAGAAATTGTGTCAGGTCTTGAAAATCTCATTTTGCCTCCAGCCGCTCCCGCGGCTGGGCCAAGACCACAAAATGAAATTTTCAAGACCTGACACCACTGTCGCTCTATGCCTTCAGGTCTGAGGTGCACTGGGGGCAGCGTACGGCTTTTAGCGGGATGACGGAAAGACAGAAACTGCACTCCTTCGTTGTCGGCGCCGCAGGCGGCACCGGTTTGGGCATGCGCAGTCGATTAACCTGGCGTATCAGGAGAAAGATCGCGAATGCCACAATCAAGAAGTCCAAGACGGTGTTTAAGAATACGCCATAGTTAATGGTCGCCGCGCCCGCTGCCTTGGCTTCCGCCAGCGACTTGTAGGAGCCGCTCGAAAGATTGATGTAAAGGTTGGAAAAGTCCACTCTGCCCATCAGCTTCCCTATCGGGGGCATCAGGACGTCATTCACGAACGATGTAACGATCTTTCCAAATGCGGCTCCGACGATTATGCCTACCGCCATATCGAGCACATTCCCCTTCATGGCAAACTCTTTAAATTCCTTAAGCATATGTCCTCCAGGAGACGGAATGTTGAGTGGATTCGCCGCATCTTACGATGGGATCGGTACTCAACAAAGCAAAAATAAGAGGCGGATCAGCACGTCAACCCATCCGGCGGCGCTGAAATTCATCGAAGGTGACGGCGAGTACTATGACGGAACCAATGATGACTTGCTGAGAAAAAGGGGATATGCCGAGGAGGTTGCATCCGTTGCTCAGCAGACCCATGATGAGTGAGCCCACAATCGTGCCAAGCACCGTCCCCTGTCCCCCGTTCAGGCTACCGCCGCCAATGACCACCGCTGCGATTACGCGCAACTCATAGCCGTCGCCTGCCGTCGGATGTCCTGTGACGAGGCGCGCTGCTTCAACCATGCCGGCAAGCCCGGTGAGTGCGCCGCCGAGTGAATAGATGATTATCGTATACGCGCCTATCCGAATCCCGGAGCAGCGGGCGGCTTCGGGATTGCTCCCAATGGCGTAACTGTAGCGACCGAGCTTCGTGTACTTCAGGATGAAATGCGTGAGGAAGGCAGTTGCCAGCAGAAACACGAGCGGTACCGGAACAACGCGCAAGATGTTGCCGGAGGCGAGAATTCCAAAATCCCTGGTGACGTTTACCACCGGAATGCCCCCCGTCATGATCAATGTCAAGCCCCGATAAATGCCGAGAGTCCCAAGCGTGGCGATGAAGGGTGGAATCCTGAAAAGCGTGATTGCGCCGCCATTGATCATGCCGCACAAGGCTCCGACCACAACTGCTCCGGCCAGTGCAAGGGCGGTCGGGTAATGACCGGCGATCAGCATCGTCCCGCACACGCCTGTCATCCCCACGATGGATCCGACCGAGAGGTCGATGCCGCCTGAGGCCATGATGACCGTCATCCCGGTTGCGATGATCGTGATCACCGTTGTTTGGCGAATCACGGAAGAGAGATTCCCCAGCGTCAGGAAGTAGGGTGAGGCCAGCGAGAGTAAAATGAACAGGGTTGCGAGACCGGCATAGGGTAGGAAGCGCTTCAGAGCTTCTCTCATGATCGAAAAATCTGCCGCCAGCAAAGGATTTTCTGCGTTCCTTTGCGTGCCTTGAGTCTTGGCGGTTTGCTTTCAAGGGCAAACCG
>DASQID010000672.1:0-5516 GCA_035631775.1 Acidobacteriota bacterium | reverse complement strand
GCGAGGGTCGTGTGACGCGTGATCCTAGGCTGAGGCTGGTGCGGGAGCGGGCTGCTACCTGTGTTTTGGATGGAGACAACGGACCCGGCCGATACCTTTCGGTGCAGGGTATGCGGCACGCCATGGAGCGGGCGAAAAACTTCGGAGTAGGGGTTTGCCTTTCCGCCCAAACGTCACACTGGGGTCGTGCCCATGCCTATGCCTATCGGGCGGCACATGCCGGCATGATCGGCATCTGCACCACCAATGCCATGACCAGCATGTTTGTGCAAGGTTCCTCTCATTCGGTCCTGGGCAACAACCCGCTGGCGATTGGAGTCCCGAGGGCAAGGGGCCAGGAAGCTGTCGTTCTGGATATGGCGATGACTCAGGCCGCGGTGGGCAAAATTGGGACCTATTTGCGAGAGGGAAAGGATGTACCCCTCGGCTGGGGTCTCGATGAATCCGGCAGCCCGACGCGCGATCCGGCTGCCATTCTCGCCTCGCGCAAGTTTTTGCCCATGGGGGATCACAAGGGATATGGCCTCTGCCTCATGATGGAGTTTCTGACGGCGGCTTTGGTGGGCGGGCCTCTCTGCTTCGAACTGTCTCAGCTCGACAGGAGCACGCTGGATCCGGCCTCATCCAAGCTCTTTATTGCGTTGGATGTGGAAGCCTTTGTCGAGCCGGAGCGTTTTCATCAGAGAGTCGACGACCTGCTGAGAAGCCTGCGTGATGCGAAAGGACCCGGGCAGGAGGCGCTATACCCTGGTGAGCGCGGCTGGCGCATGCGCGATCGCCATCTCGCCGAAGGCATCCCCATTCATCCCGAAATTGTCTCGCAGTTGTCGGCGATCGGGATCTCGTTCTAGCCCCAGTCACTAATAATGGCGTTCCTTAAAGAACCTCCGAACTCTGAATAGTCGAGGCGAGGGCAAAACAAGACCCGGCTCGGCTTTGTGCCACAGCCAGCCGCAAACAGTGCTTTACGATTTGCTCGTCCAAAGGTACTCTAGCCGCAATCATGTGAATCCAAGCTATTTTCTAGTGCACAGGCGGTCTATCTGAAGTCGCATGGGTGATTCACCCGAAGTTCACATTCATCGCGCCGCCGCGCAGATGAGTGCCGAGGTATCTATGGATGGCAGAATTGCTACGGTAAGCAGGGCGCGCGGATATCTCTGCGTGCTCGGTTTTGTCTTTTTATGCCTGGTCCTGACGTCCTGGTATCTGGATTCCCGCGCTCTCGAGAAGGAATACCGAAACCTCGCGGCGGAGGTGGGGCGGTCCTTCTTTCAGGCAATCGATGCAATGCGGGATTGGAATCTTACGCACGGTGGCCTTTACGTGAAGTCATCGGACGACGTACTCCCCAGCCCATACCTTCCGGAGTCTCTCAGGAGTGCCACCACGACACTGGGCGAACAGTTGACTTTGGTCAGTCATGCTCACATGACACGCCTGATTTCGGAGCTGCTTTCGACCAGAAGGGGCATACACCTCCACATCGCGAGCCTGAAGCCGATACGTCCCGGCAATACACCGGAGCCATGGGAGCGGCACGCCCTTGCACACTTCGAGCAGGGAAGTGGCGAAGAATATGACATCGTCGGGCAGGGAGAGGATGCTCAATTCAAGTATATGGCTCCGTTGCGCATGCAGCCCCTCTGTCTCTCGTGCCACCCGCATGCGGATGAAACCGACAAGGCACGCGGCGGCGTCAGCGTCTCTTTTTCTTGGGGCCCCTTCCAGAGTGTCTTGTCCGGTGAGCGAAGGCGAATGTTGCTGATACACGTGCTCTTGGGAAGCCTTGGGTTTGGTGTAGTCGTCCTGACTGGAACCAACCTGATTCAAAGCATCCGGGCATTGCAGGATTCGTTGCTCCGCATTCGACGCCTGGAGGGCCTTCTCCCAATTTGCGCCCACTGCAAGAAGGTCCGGCTCGAGGGAGCCGACCGAACGAAGCCGGAGTCCTGGGTTGCTATCGAAAAATACATAGCAGACCGGACGGATGCTGAATTCACTCACGGCCTGTGCCCGCAGTGCGTGAAGGAATATTATCCTGAGTTTAATCGGAACAAAGTGCACTGAGCGGACATACATGGGCTACGCGCTGAAATCACCAAAGGGAGATTCGGAGAAATCCCGTCTCACCTCGCGCATACGCGAAGAAGCCCGGAGGCTTGGCTTTTTCAGGATGGGTGTGGCTCCCGCCGGACCTCTTCCCGGCCAGGATCATTTCGGACAGTGGATCAAAGCAGGCATGCACGGCGAGATGGCCTACATGGACTCGCAGGCCGAAAAGCGCAGGGATCCCCGGCTGGTGCTCGAGAATGCCCGCTCCATTGTCGTGCTTGCCATGAATTATCATTGCGGCAGGAACCTCACGGATGAGCCGCTGAAGGGGCGGATCAGCCGATATGCGTGGGGGGACGACTATCACCTGCTAATCAAAGATAGGGTCAAACAGCTGCAGCGGTTCATCACCCGCGAAGTGCCGCAGGCGCGGGGACTGTCCTATGTGGATACGGGGCCTGTCATGGAGAAGATCTGGGGGGCCCGAACCTCTCTCGGATGGATGGGAAAGCACACTAATCTCATTACGCAGGAACAGGGATCGTGGTTTTTCATCGCCGTGATTCTGCTTAACCTCGAACTCGAATATGATTCGCCGCTGGACGACCACTGCGGCACGTGCATGCGCTGCATCGATGCCTGCCCGACAAAGGCCATCATCGCACCTTATGTGGTGGATGCGAGGCTATGCATTTCTTATCTGACTATCGAACTCCGCGGCCCAATCCCCCGCGAGTTGCGCCCGCTGATAGGAAATCGCATTTACGGCTGTGATGATTGCCAGGAGGTATGCCCCTGGAATCGGTTCGCCGTGCGCAGTCCGGAGCAGGGTTTCGAGCCTCGGGACGGCAACCTCATGCCCGAATTGACTCGGCTAGTCCAATTGACACCAGCAGAGTTCAATAAACGGTTTGAGCGGAGTGCAATCCGGAGGGCAAAGCGCGACGGCTTTGTGAGGAATGTGGTTGTTGCCTTGGGCAATTCCCACAGACCCGAGGCCGTGGCTGCGCTAAGGCATGCGACGAAGGATCCGAGCGCGCTGGTGAGGGCTCATGCGATGTGGGCGTTAGGACAGATCCGGACCATGGAAAGCCGCCAGCTTCTCGAGTCGGCGTCTGCGGGCGAATCTGATCCCGAGGTCCGCCGGGAAATCGCCCTCGCGCTAGATCAGGCTCCCAGAACCATCTGAAGGTTCGGAAAGCGGCTGACCAAGCCTTCGCAAGTTCCTGTCGGCGCTCAAACTAAGTGGGCTCTTTCATAAATACGCTGACGTATTTTCTGAACGCGGAAGAACGCTGGCAAACGCGCGTTTGCACGCCGCTAGCGCCGAGAGTACAGCGTCCTAAAGGCGGCGTTTTTCTGCGTCCCACAAAATACGTCACCATATTTGCGGAATCGTGTACTAAGCTGTGTTACTTCTCTATTCCGATTCAGACAGTGCGCTCACGGGATTCCTGTGTCGACGGTCAGTGACCCGTCGCATTCAACAATCTGCGACGGGCATGCGCTGTAAGAGAGAAACATAGCGGCAAGGCGCGAACAATTCTCGTGCCTTGGCCCCGTCCGCACAGGAGTTATGCAAGGCCCGTTTAGTGCCGGTGCCCGGATGATCTTCTTGAATTGAATTATCCGGCTCACTGCTATTTGCGCCTTGGAGAGTTCAGGTCACACCGCGATGGGGGCCGGGATCGCCGGGCAGGGATCGTATCCCGAGAGAGTGAAATCCTCGTACCGGAAGTCAAAGATGGACGTGATTTTTTCATTGAGGAGCATTTTCGGCAGTGGCCTAGGGATGCGCGACAGCTGTGTGTGCACCTGCTCCAAATGGTTCAGATAAATGTGAGCGTCTCCGAAAGTATGGATGAACTCTCCTGGCTTGAGTCCCGTGACCTGGGCCACCATCATTGTCAGCAGGGAATATGAAGCGATGTTGAACGGCACGCCCAGAAACAGGTCGGCGCTACGTTGATAAAGCTGGCACGACAGTCTGCCTCCGGCAACGTAGAACTGAAAGAGGCAGTGACAGGGGGGAAGCCTCATCTGGTCGACCTGCGCGACGTTCCATGCGCTGACCAGCAATCGCCTGCTGTCCGGATTCTTCCGGATCTGTTCGACCACATCGGAAATCTGATCGATAGTCGTGCCGTTGGGTGCGTCCCAGTGTCTCCACTGTGCCCCATAGATCGGGCCGAGTTCTCCGTTTTCGTCGGCCCAATGGTCCCAGATGCCTACGCCATGATTCTGGAGATACTTGATATTTGTGCTTCCCTTCAGGAACCACAACAGCTCGTGAATAACCCCCTTGATATAGAGCTTCTTGGTTGTGGTCGCCGGGAATCCCCTCCCGAGATCAAATCGAATCTGGCGCCCGAACACGCTCAGCGTGCCCGTTCCGGTCCGGTCGCTCCTGTTCGTGCCGTGCTCGAGAACATCGCGCATGAGTTCCAGGTATTGTTGCATCCAACGCTCCCAGCACTTTGTCGCGGATCACCGGAGGCTATCCAGCGCCTCCAGAACTTCCTCCGTGTGGCCATCGACCTGGACCTTGGGGAACACTTTCTTGATAAGACCATCCTTTCCGATGATAAAGGTTGTGCGCTCGATGCCCATCACCTTCTTGCCATACATGTTCTTCTCTTTGTAGACCCCGTAGGCGGCGGCCACCTCTTTTTCCGTGTCGGCCAGCAGCGGCATATTCAGGTTATACTTCTCGCGAAACTTTGCTTGCTTTTCAACACTGTCGGCGCTGATGCCCAACAGGATCGCGCCCCTCGCTTCGACCTGCTCCTTTGCGTCGCGGAACCCGCTCGCTTCCCTGGTTCAGCCCGGGGTATCCGCCTTTGGAAAAAAGAAAAGGACAACATTTTTCCTGCCGGCATAGTTGCCAAGTTTCACCTGGTTGCCGTGATCGTCGTCGACGGTAAAAGCTGGCGCTCTGCTCCCTTCCTTAATCATGCCTCCTCCTCATTCGAGTGATGGTTTTATTGCGGCTGTCCGGAACAAATCTTATCACATGGGAGAGATGCTTGGACTGCCTGGACGCGCACTAGCGTCGCTTGCGCGCGCCGGTGCGCAACCAATAGATGAAAATTCCGAGCATCACGAGGCCCATGACCAATGCAACCCAGAACTGCGGATCGTGGAGGTCTTCGCTCATGCTTTCCTCTTCTCCGGAAACGGATCGGATCGGTCCTGCGCCGCAGCGAGGCGTGCGTCAGGGGGAAAAGGCAAGACGTGTACATCGCCATCACGTATACCACAGAATCTCTGTCGCGAAACTCGATGAATCGCCCGTCAGGTCGGGCCCCGGAGGGGCCCATGCAAGTAGCCGGGGGCGCAAGCCCCCGGATAGGATATTGCACAAAGCCGAGCCCCGGCAGGGGCGAAAGACTTTTGTATTCTATGGGTTATCTGTCGCCCCTCCAGGGCTCTGATTATTCTCGACAATCCCAACCCCGGGC
>DASQID010000671.1:0-24828 GCA_035631775.1 Acidobacteriota bacterium | reverse complement strand
ATGGGTATCCATCGGCCGGATGCTCTTTGGTCAGATGGTCGTTGGGGAGGACCATGGTGATTAACCGGGGAAAAGGCTGTTTTCCGTTCAGCCATCTGTCCCGAAGCTCCTCTTCAAACATATCCATACGGAACTGGTCCGGAATAGCCATGTTGAAGGTTGCGTACTTGCGTGATGTGTGGTCGAAAAGCGCCTTCGGGAGTGGAATGCTGACGTTCATGTGTATTCCGGTGTACTTGTACACCTGTTCTTCGAGGGCCGCGGGCATTTCCGTGCCGAAACCGAAGTTGAAGAACGTGACTTGGTTGCGTTCCAGGTGCTCCCACAAAGCGCCGGCTTCGTTATAATCCTCGGGAAAAATCGCCGCGCTCGAGCCTGCTACATACCGCCGGCCCGGAGCAGAACTGAAGATCAGTTCCTCGATGCGCGAGCGGGCATTTACCTCAACCCACTCATTGGGATAAACGCCCACAACCCAGTGATGTCCGGTGTTGGACTGGTCAGAGTCGCAATAAAAGTTGTCGGAGATCGCGTACTCGTCCGCAAGCGCCTGGTGGTTGGGTGAGACGTCCACATCCCGCAAAGTGAGCGACTTGTCCCTGTTGCTGAAAGTCCTCTTCACGCCCAGGTCGGCATTCGCGGGATCTCCGTCGACTCCCTGGCGCTGACCAAAAACTTGATCGAAAGTGCGGTTTTCTTTGACGATGAAGACTAGGTATTGGATTGGACTCTGGCGCAGCCCCGCGATGGGGGGCATGGGATTGTGACCATCGTCCACGACTTCATTTACGGAGTATGTGTTCTTCAATACCTGCTCGGTGTAAGCCGCCAGTTGAACATCATCCGGGACCGGCACCTCCTGGAAAAGGCCCTGCATTATGTCACCCGGATGGGTTCCCCGCAGTGGGTCGGAAAATCCGGTGCCTCCGTTCGGCCCGGAACCCAGGCCCTTGGCACTGGAAATGAAAAGGCGCCTGCCGTCTCGCGAAATCCGGACAAAAGAGCAAAACCATCCCGCCGGGATGTATCCGAGTAACTCCCGCCGGTCAAGGTCAAGCACGGCAACGGCGTTGAGCGCCGAACAAGCGACATATAAGCGGGTTTCGTCGGAATTCAGGCAGATCCCGAAGGGCAGAACGCCGCGCAGTTTTTCCATCCGCGGCACTTTGAGATCTATCTGGCCAGCTACCTTGCCTGATGTCGAGTCAATGATGGAGACGGTGTCGTTTGTGGCGTTGGAAACGTAGATGAACTTTCTGCCGACTGCAAGGGAACTCGGACTCGCGCCGCCGACGGTCGTGAGATCGTCGCGCCTGACGCCGACCAGGTAGCCCGTCTTTATCTTCTGTTCCACTCTGCCAGTCTTTAGGTTGACCTTGAATACCGACATGGCATCGGGATGGTTTGGACTGCCGAGGCCAGGTACGAAGGTGCCGTCCACTGTCACGCCCTCATCTGCCTCTTTTGAGGGAATGCCGTAGGCCGGAAAGGAAAGCCCTGCGGTGCCGCGGGTCGCAGGCGTCACCCCGGGAAGGAGCGGATATTCGAACATACCTACATTCGAAACCCAGGCGTAGCGCGCATCGGGGGACAACCGGATGCCGAAGGGATTCCTGCCCACTCGAACGGACTGAAGGACTCTCCGCTTTGCGAGATCCACCGTCACCATCCTGTAATTGAACTGGTCCACGGCGTAGAGCCTCTTGCCGTCCTCGCTTAGAACGAAGTCGCCGAGGAAGCTGTCGGCGTATCCTTGGCCGTTGAGGTCGATGGTGCCGGCGATATCGTTTTTGTCCCGATCGAAGATCTTCACTTGCCCCTGATTTGCACTGCCGTAGTAGAGCAACTTCCCGTCGGGCGAAAATGCGCAGCCCATGTAGCCGCCCTCACCGTGCTTCGCGGTGTATTTCTTGTCCGGCTCGAAACCATAGGGAGGAATGCGCTTTACCTCGAGCCCGACCCCGAGTTTGACCAAGGTCAGTGAATCGGTGCCGATCAGCAGCGCGTGAGATTCATCGCGGCTCAACACCATTCCCCAGTTGTAGGACTGCGTTCTGACAAATCGTCCTGCCGGTGTGACGCGACGTCCGTTTATCAAGATCGCGGATCTTTCCTCGATTCGAGGCACTGAGTTCGTTCCAGGCGGTTCGAGCACAGTGATGCTTCCCGATTGTCCGGCGGGACTAGTGCAGAAACCCGCTAACAGCAGGCAGCAGAGGACGCAATTCCGGTTCATCTGTAGCCTCCCTGATCTCATTTTGTAATACTATGCACAAGGCACCCGTTTTTTGAGGGATTTTTTTTGACTCTTTGCAGAGCCCTTCTCGGGCCGAACCAGTGTGAGCCCCGAGAACCACGGCGCTGCATGTGCCTTTGCGTCGGCATCGGAGAAACAACTGCAAAGACTCAAGCGACGCCGAAGCGCGCCAGGAAATCCTGCCCTCAATGCCGGATAACCAGATCCGATTCGTTAAAGGATCCTGCAGAGGAGAGGGAGATTAGATGACAACATCGGAAGCCGGCCAAGCGATCGCAGCGAGCCCCAGGGAAATGACTCTCGACAAATCCTATCGACCGTGGCAGATCCGCATCTTTGCTGCGACGTGGCTCTCTTATGCAGGCTACTATTTCTGCAGGAAGCCCTTCTACGTCGTGAAAGCCGACATGGCAGGCGCACTCGGGTTTTCCACTCCGCAGCTTGCGCACCTGGGTACCGCTTATCTTGCCGCTTACGCCGTGGGCCAGTTCTCGAGCGCCTATTTCGGCCGCAAGCTGGGACCCAAGCTGCTTCTGCTCGCAGGCATGGCAATCTCGCTCGCCTGCAATTCCATCTTCGGCATCTCGAACGGTTTTTGGACCATCATGCTCTTCCTCTCGGTCAACGGGCTGGCGCAAGGAACGGGTTGGCCGGGATGCATCGGAAGCCTTGCCTTCTGGTTCCGCCGACAGCAGAGAGGAAGCATTCTTGGAGTGTGGTCCACGTGCTACCAGCTGGGCTCGCTCGTGTCGACGGCGTTTGCGGCCTACTTGCTGGGGCGCGCAGGGTGGCGGTGGTCCTACTTCGGGTGCGCGCTGGTGCTGCTTGCAGTTTGGGCATTCGTGCTGTTGGTACATCCGAATCGGCCGGAGAGCGTCGGGCTCCAGCCCCTTGATGAGGATGGTGATGAAACGGACGCCGGCCCCGTAGCGAAAGTCGCTGCGAAGTCCGAAGCTGCCGAGAAGGGCAGCGCCGGGCTCGGATGGTCCAAAGACGTTGTTGTCAGCATCGCCACCATGGGCGTCATATACTTCACGATCAAATTCCTGCGCTATGCGCTCTGGAGTTGGGCTCCGTTTTTCCTCCACCAGAATTTCGGGCTCTCAGGAGAGAATGCAGGTTACCTGTCCACGGTATTCGAGCTTTGCGGATTCATCGGCGTTATCGCCTCCGGCGTAGCTTCCGACAGGCTGTTCCATGGGCGCCGCGCCTTTATTTCCTTTGCCATGCTGGCAATGATGACGCTGTCTTTTGTTCTCATGTCGACACTCGGCGCGACCAGCGTGTTCTTTTTTACGCTGTCAATGGGGCTGGCAGGCTTCATGCTCTTCGGCCCTGATGCGCTGCTCTCGGGCGTGGGAGCCATCGACGTGGGTTCAAAGCGTGGAGCGCTCGCTGCCGCTGGAATCATCAATGGTATGGGATCGATAGGGCCCATCTTCCAGGAAGAGGTGATCGGCTGGATGTATAAGGTCTCGGGCCACCAAATACACTCGATCCTCGTGATGCTCGTGTGCATGGCGGGCGCCGGCACGATCGTGACCTTTTTTCTTTGGAGAAGAGCGCGAGAAGGGAAAACCAATCTCTAGCGATCATGGATGGGCTCTTCGCGTATTGCCTCTTCACGTCGCCGAACCTACCTGAACCGCTACTTTCTTGTACTACTAACGTTCAAATCCTTGCCGTTTCAGCAAGGATACGGTTGCCTGTCATTGTGCCTCGGCGTCTTTGCGGTGGCTTTTTGAAGAGCCACCGCAAAGGCGCGAAGACGCGAAGGAACGCGGAGCCCAATTTGGTTGCACATCGGTATGCTATAATGCCGCCCGTTTTCCCGGAAACTGCTACGCTGAGGGAATTGCTATGCCCCGAGTCCGTGCGCTATCGTTCGATCTCTGGGATACGGTATTTGCCGACGACTCTGACGAGCCGAAACGAAAGAAGCTGGGCCTTGCGCCCAAGCCGGCTGAACGCCGGGATCTAGTTCATCTCTTCCTGTCACGACATGCCCCCATTGACCGGACGCTCGTCAATTGCGCTTACGACACGGCGGACGCGGCTTTCAGGCAGGTTTGGCACCACCAGCACTCAACCTGGCCGGTCGAGGTGCGGTTGCAGGTACTGCTCGCCGGTCTGAAACGCCAGTTGCCCGAAGAGGAACTCCAGGAGTTGGTCAGCCTGCACGAGGAGATGGAACTGCGTGTTCGCCCGGATCTTGTCCCGGGCGTGGCTGATGCACTAAGGTCCCTGAGCGGGCGCTATACTCTTGTGGTTGTCTCGGACGCCATTTTCACACCCGGCCGTGCACTCCGGGAACTGTTGGCCGGTTACGGGCTGAAACATTTCTTTTCAGCTTTCTTGTTTTCTGACGAGATCGGCTGCTCGAAGCCTGCGCCCGCCGCGTTCCACCGTGCGGCTGAACTGGCACATTGCCGTCTCGAGGAACTCGTTCACATTGGTGACCGCGAACACAACGACATTGCGGGAGCAAAAGATGCGGGGGCCCGAGCCGTGCTGGTGACGGCTGCAGTGGATCGGGGAAGTGCCGACACCCGTGCCGACGCCGTGTGCCGGGACTTTGGCCAGCTTCCCGCCATTCTTGAATCTCTTGATCGTGAATAATGAAAGGCACCATGTCTTCCCCACTTCATTTCTTGATCATTGACGGTTACCCAAAGGCCAGCCGCGACGAGTTCGACGTTGCAGGAATGAAACACGCCTGGCTCCTCTATGCGGAAATGCTCAAGAGGCACATGCCTGAGGCGGAGTACACCGTCTGGTTTCCCAGTGACGATCCGGCACCGCCGATCGGGTTAGGGCCGGAACACTACCATGGGACGCTGTGGACCGGCTGCAACCTTACGATCTATCACCTGGATGACGCCCGCGTGACCCGCCAGATCGAGTACGCCAAGAAAGGTTACGAGGTCGGCACTCCCGCATTCGGGACCTGCTGGGGCCTTCAGATGGCGGCGGTGGCGGCTGGCGGTGAGGTGCGCGCCAATCCGCGCGGACGCGAAATGGGGATTGCGCGTAAGGTCCGGCTTACCTCCGAAGGAAGCCGGCATCCCTTCCACGAGGGGAAACCGCCCGTTTTCACCGGCTTCATCAGTCATCTCGACGAGGTGACGCAGTTGCCTCCCGGAGGCGTCCTGACCGCCTCCAATGATTTCACTCAGGTCCAGGCGATCGCAGTCAAGCACAAGAAGGGGACTTTCTGGGCAACGCAGTACCATCCCGAATACGATCTGCACGAAGTGGCGCGGCTGATCGTGGCCAGGGAACCAAAACTCCTGCCGGAACGTTTCTTCCGGAATCACGACGATCTGGCCGCCTATGTCGATAAACTCGAGACTCTATATCAGGAGCCAAACCGAAAGGATCTGCGCTGGCAGCTCGATATCGATGACGACGTGCTGTCGGACCGCGTGCGCCAGGTGGAATTCCGCAATTGGATAAACAAGCTCGTGCTGCCTCATGCCACAGGAGGTTGATCTGCCATGTTCGAAGAAATCAGCACCTTTTCGTTCCCAACCAAGATCCTTTTCGGATGCGGCGCTGTGCGACGCATCCCACAATGTCTGCAAGAAACCGGAATCCGCAAACCGCTGGTCGTAACTGATCCTGGTGTTCGCGCGACGCCCGTCTTCGACTCTGTGATTTCGGTACTGAATGAAGCCGGGGCATCCCACGCGGTTTTCGATCAGGTCCACGGCAACCCGATTGAAGAAGACGTTCTGGAATCGGCGGCTCTCTACAGGTCCGCCGGCTGCGACGGGGTGATTGGCCTCGGCGGCGGGAGTGCCCTCGACGTTGCCAAGGCTGTTGTCGTCATGGCCAAGCATGATGGGGCGTTGACCGAGCTGGAATGGCAGGCAGGCGGAATGGAGCGGATGGTTGGCCCGTACGAGTCCATCATCGCAATACCCACAACATCTGGAACGGGCAGCGAAGTAGGCCGGTCTTCCGTTATCACGTCTCACCGGCTGGGCAGGAAAATCATCATCTTCAGCCCGTGGCTCATGCCGAAGCGCGCAATACTGGATCCGGAGCTCACGGTTGGGTTGCCGCCCTTCCTCACGGCTGCAACCGGCATGGACGCCTTCACCCATTGTCTCGAGTCGCTGACGTGTCCGGTATTCCATCCCCTGTGCGACGCGATTGCGATCCACGGTCTGGAACTCGTCATCCGCCATCTCGAACGCGCCACCCGCAACGGAAAAGACATCGAGGCGCGCGGGCACATGCAGGTCGCAGCCACCATGGGAGCTATCGCTTTCCAGAAAGATCTTGGTGCGACGCACTCGCTCGCTCATCCCCTCTCGACCGAGTTTGGCTTGAATCACGGCCTGGCGAACGCCTTGTGCCTGCCGGCAGTCATGCGGTTCAACCTGGAAGTGGCATCGAGTCACTACTCGAGGCTGGCGGCTCTCTTCGGAGTTCCGGTGGTCCAGATGACGGAGAGTGAGGCTGCGGCGAAGGCAGTTTCGGAAGTCGAGTCAATGATAGAGCGGATCGGAATAAGCCGGGGCCTCCGCAACCATGGGGTTCCCAGGCAGAGCCTGGGTCCGCTCTCTGAGAAGGCTTTCGAAGACTCCTGCCATAAAACCAATATACGCCCCTGCACTCAGGATGACCTCCTGAGGCTCTACGAACAAAGCTGGCAATGAAGGATAGAGAAGACTACGGCGACACTTCTAACGCAGAGGTGGAATATGACTTGGAACCTGATAAACCCCGCCACAGAACAGGTCTTTCGCACGATCGAGCCCACAACAGATTCAGAACTGGAGTCTATTCTTTCCCGAATGCGCACTGCGCAACGGCAGTGGCGCGACGTGCCGGTGCGGCAGCGCGCGGATATCTGCCGCGGGTTCATCGACGCCTTCCGGTCCATAAAGGAAGCGGTCGCACTGGATATCACCCGTCAGATGGGTAAGCCGCTTGGCCAGGCGCGCAAAGAGGTGGACACGATGCTGGACCGCGCCGTGACTATGGTGCGGCTGGCGCCCGACTCGCTTCAGGATGACGCACTTCCAGCCAAGGAGGGATTCCATCGGTTCATCCGGCACGAACCGCTCGGAATAGTGCTTGATATACCCGCCTGGAACTACCCGCTGCTCATCGCTGTAAACGTCATCGTCCCGGCCCTGCTCGCCGGCAACGCTGTGCTCATCAAGCATGCGCGCCTGACGCCGCTGTGCGGCGACGCATTTGTGGACGCTTACCGCAAGACAAGTCTGCCGCAAGACCTCGTTGCATCGGTTCACGTCACCCACTCAACCATTCAGAAGCTCATCGACACGCGCGCCATCGATTTCGTTTCGTTTACCGGCTCGGTGGAAGGCGGTCGACAGGTCTACAAGTGGGCGTCGAATCAGTTACTCGATATGGGCCTTGAGCTGGGCGGCAAGGACCCGGCCTTCGTATGCGAGGACGCGAACTTCACCTTTACCGTAGAAAACCTGGTCGACGGCGCCTTCTACAACGCCGGGCAAAGCTGCTGTGCGGTGGAACGAATCTACGTCATGCGTTCCCTGTTCTCCCGCTTCGTCGAGGCTTACGTCGCCGAGGTTGAGAAATATAGAGTGGGCAATCCGGAGGATCCGGCCACAACCGTAGGGCCGCTGGCCCAAGGCAAGGCTGTTGAATTCATGGAGTTTCAGGTCCGCCAGGCTATCGACCGGGGCGCAAAAATCCTGACCGGGGGTCACCGCCTGCCGGGGCACGGGTACTATTTTGAGCCAACGGTGCTCGTGGACGTGGACCACAGCATGAGTGTCATGATGGAAGAAAGCTTCGGCCCCGTGATTGGCTTGATGCCCGTCGACAGCGAGGTTGAGGCAGTTCGTCTGATGAACGACAGCCCTTACGGCCTCACTGGATCCATATGGACCGAGGACGCCTCGCGGGGCGAAAGGCTGGCACATCAAACTGCGGCAGGCACGGTCTACGTCAATCGCTGCGACTATCTGGACCCGGAGCTCGCGTGGGTGGGCATCAAAGACAGCGGCCACGGCTGCACACTGTCCCACCTCGGCTTCCTGTACCTGACCCGCCCGAAGAGCTTCCATCTCCGCACGCGCACCGGCGGCTGATATTCAGGAC
The DNA here is from genome assembly GCA_035631775.1 of Acidobacteriota bacterium. Lineage (GTDB taxonomy): Bacteria > Acidobacteriota > UBA6911 > UBA6911 > UBA6911 > DASQID01. The sequence continues at coordinate 16,466 of DASQID010000671.1, read as the reverse complement.
GATTCCTGCCTCCTTCTCTGTGGTGGTTACCACTCTCGCCCGTTTGTCCCCATTGATCCTGCCGTTCTCGCTCTATTGTTTCGACAATGGACGGAATGGTATCTTAAGCACAACAACAATAAGAAAAACGCACTCGGGCCATTGAAACGGCATCCTGGCTGCCCTCTTGCTCGCGAAGGGGTAGGCCTGCTCTACGATCATGAAGTAAAGATGGAAACGGCAACACACACCTCATGGGGGGAACAGATGTCGAAATCATGGAAATTTGCGGCGGTTCTCCTGCTATTGCCCGCCGCGATCTATGGGCAATCCATCTTCGGTACGATCCTGGGTACAGTTACGGATGAAAGCGGTGCGATTGTGCCTGGGGCGAAAATTGTGATCACTAACCAGGGAGAGAACACTTCCCGCGAACTTGTGACCGATGCACAAGGCAATTTCGAAGCCGTAAACCTCAAAGCCGGTACTTACACCGTGACAGCCGGGGCCAGCGGCTTTAAAACATTTAAGGCAATTGACCTTCAGCTGGCAGCCCGGCAGGTGCTTCGCGTAAACGCATCGTTGCAGGTCGGGCAAATCACGGACTCCATTAACGTCACAGCCAACGCGTCTGTGGTTACCACAGACACCGGAACCATCGCGACCACGTTCGGGTCGCAGGAGGTGCTGGACCTCCCGGCCAACTATCGCGGCGCCGGCAGCACCACTCCGTATCGCCTGCTGTCCTACCAGGCAGGCATACAAAGCGACAACGGGTATAACTTCTCCGTTCAGGGCGCCCTGCCTTCCCAGACGGAAGTCTCTTTGGACGGGATTTCCACCAAAAGCACCGCCTCCAACACCCCGCTCAGTGAGATGTTTCCTTCGGCGGAAGGTATCGCTGAGATGAAGGTGCAGGGAGTTGGGAGCAATGCTGAGTTCGGGCAGGTCGGAGACATCACGACAACTTCGCGGGGGGGCAGCAATGCCTTCCATGGCGGCGTCTTTGACTATCTGCAGAACCGCGCCCTAGATGCAACCGCATTTGGCTCCACCTCCAAGCCGCAAAAGGTAGCCAATGATTTCGGCGGCAGCTTGGGCGGGCCCATCATCAGGAATCGCACATTCTTTTTCGTCACTTTCGAAGATATGCAGTACCGCACCGGCAGAACCCTGCAAGCCACGGTGCCGACGGCCGCGATGAGGGCTGGGGATTTCAGCAAGGAAGGCGTCACGCTGACGAACCCCTTACCGGGTGCGGCCTTTGCCAATAACCAGATCCCGACCACGCTGATCAATCCGGTGGCGACGAAGGTGCTCAAGTACTACCCGTTGCCCAACTTCGGCGCTACGGACGTGGAGCAGTCGGGGAATTTTCGGATAAACGCCGCCGCTCCCACCACTTCCTGGCAGTATGACGCCCGCATCGACGAAACGCTGACCAGCAAGCAGTCTCTGTTCGGGAGGCTGAGTTGGAAGAACTTGAGCCAGACATCTCCCACGGCGTTCGCTCTGCCCCCGAATTCGTCGTACAACGACAGCCGCAGCGTGGTGATTTCGCACAACTATACTCTCACCCCGTCGATGTTGAACGAATTCCGCTTTGGTCTCAGCAACAGTAACGCCGCCACCTCCTACGCATTCGATGGAAGATCCATCGCGAAAGACATTGGATTGCTGAACCTGCCGCCACTTACCTTTAATGGCCTGCCCGCGTTCAATTTCGGGGGGGCCACATCGAATTTCGGCTTCGGTAAGCCTTCGTTCACCTTCTCCCACAGTTACCAGTGGAGTGACAACCTCACCTGGACCAAGGGGCGGCATACGATGAAGTTTGGCGGAGATGTGCGCAGGCTGCGTGCACAAACCGACCTGGGATTCCTTGGCAGCGACAATTATGGGAACTTCGACTTCGACGGCCGCTTCTCAGGATCGGACGTTGCCGATTTCCTGCTTGGCCTGCCTTATCATTCCGCCTATGCGTCCGTGAAGCAGGACAATGACGGTGTCGCCTGGCATTACGCATTTTTCGCCCAGGACAGCTTCAAGGTGAATTCCCGGCTGACGCTCGAATATGGTCTCCGCTGGGAATTTCATCCGCCATTCTGGGATACGGGGTCGGACATCACCAACTTCGACCGTACAGTCCCAGTCACCGGCCGGGTGATCATCCCCGCAACACAGCAGGCATTGGACATTACCGCTCCCGGATTCCTGCAGTCGATCAACGCCTGCCCGGGGCCGTCGTGGAACGGCATTCCATGCACACCCTTCCTGCAAGCTGACAAGGCGGGTTGGCCCAATACTCTGCGCTTCTCTCAGAAGAAGGATTTCAATCCGCGCTTCGGTTTCGCCTACCGTCCGTTCAACGACACCAAGACAGTGATCCGCGGCGGCTTCGGACGGTACACGATGACGATCCTGGGCGCGGTGTTCTATTCCCTGACGGGAGTAAGCAGCTCCGACGTGCGCGAGTTCACGAACAACATTTCGAACGGCGTTCCCTTGTTCCAGTTGCCGCAGATCTCCACAAACGGCAGCGGCGTCACAACTACACCGTACGGCCAGGCGTACTTTGGCACGGCCAACGATCCGTATTTCAAAGATCCTTATTCACTGCAATGGAATCTGAGCGTGGAGCGGGACCTGGGTTGGAACACCGGCTTGCGGGTTTCTCACATCGGATTACGCTCGGTGCAGTTGCCTTGGGCGCCGGACCTGAACCAGCCGCAGAGTTCCACCGTCCCCTACGCGGAGCGCCCGCTGACCGACCGACCGTTTCCATACTGGGGACGCATTAACACGCGCGACACCGGCGCCAACGCCATTTACACTTCGATGCAGACAGAACTGACACACCGCTTCCGGAGCGGTCTGACCTTTGACAGCTCCTGGACTTGGGCCAAAAACTTGGGCGACGCTGCCGGCCCGGCACCGACCGGCTGGTCCGGCGATACTGGAGGCGGGCGTGTGACAAACTCGCTCAACCGCCGCGGAGATCGCGGCAACATTTACGCGACCCGCAGGCATCGCTGGCTCACCACAGCCGTTTATGAGCTGCCGCTGGGAAGAGGGCGGACCCTTGGTGCCAACCTGAATCCGGTTGCGAATGCGATCGTCGGGGGTTGGCGTCTCAGCTCCATCCTCCTTGTGCAGACTGGTCCCTTTTTAACCCCAACCATGAGCGGCGGCGACCCCTCCGGCACCGGAGCTTCCGCTCGCGGCACCCAGCGTCCTGACGTCGTCAGCGATGGCAACTTAGCCAATCCCACCGCAAACGCTTGGTTCGACCGCGCGGCGTTCGTTTGTCCGGGACGCACCGCGGGAGCGGCCAATCAGTACAACTGCAATGTGACCCCGATCGCACGCTTTGGCAACGCCGGCGTCGGCACGCTGATTGGCCCAGGGACTGTCAATCTCTCGATGGGTTTCGGCAAGGACTTCCGCGTTGCAGAGAAGCACACACTGAAGTTCGAGGCCACATTTACCAACCTGCCGAACCATCCGAATCTGGCCGATCCAAGCACCATGAACATCACGAGCTCCAGCTTCGGCCGGATCACCAGTGCCAGAGGAGCCGATAGCGGCGGCAACCGTATCGGACAGTTCGCGTTGCGCTACGAGTTCTAACATCCAGGGGCACCAGACAGTGCCGGCGGACGCTGGATAACCGGCGTCCGCCGGCATGCCGCCGATCGCTCGGAATGGCGGCGCCACGTGATCGGTCATATTGCCATCAGGCCGTTACGGTACTGCCGTGCTCTGTCCTCTAATCCCGCTGTCTAATGGGCAGATCCATTCGATTACCAGATGACGACGCGGCGGACATGGGCCGCTTCGGCTACGTTCAGGAACTATTCCGCAGCATCGGCGGATTCTCGAACTTTGCCGTCTCCTTCTCCATAATCTCGATCCTGACCGGAGCAGTGACGCTCTATGGCTACGGACTCGAAATGGGTGGGCCGCTGGAGATGAGCCTCGGGTGGGTGATCGCGACCGTATTCATGCTGGCCGTGGCTGCAAGCATGGCGGAACTTTGCTCGGCCTATCCGACATCCGGTGCGATGTACCACTGGGCGGCGGATCTCGGCGGCCCCGTTTGGGGCTGGTTTGTGGCCTGGTTCAACATTCTGGGGCTCGTCGCCGCGCAGGCCGGCATCAACTATAGTTGTGCACAGTTCATTCTCCCATTCCTGGGAATTGCCTCGACGCCTCTACACCTGTTTCTGATGTTCGCGTTTATTCTCTTGAACCAAGGGCTGCTGAATCACTTCGGCGTGAAACTGGTGGCTGTTCTGAACGACGTGAGCGTAACAGTGCACATCGTCGGCGTTATGGCTATCGTGGCTGCGATCTTCCTTCTGGCCCCGACTCAGCCCGTGTCATTTTTGGTGGAGGCGGTCAACAGTAATGGGCGTTCGCCTTATTGGTGGGCGTTCCTGCTCGGCCTGCTGCAGGCGCATTGGACGTACACCGGCTTCGATGCATCGGCACATCTGGCGGAGGAAACCCTGGATGCCAGGAGGCGTGCGCCCTGGGGCATTGTCGTCTCAGTAGCCGTGGCGGGACTGGCCGGCTATTTTCTCCTTATCGCGCTAACGCTGGCCATCCGCAGCATCCCGGCGGTGTTGGGAGCTAAGGATGTACAGGGCAACAGCATCCCTGCGGCAATCGCGATTCTGCAATCTGCCCTTGGCCCGCGCTTCGGGAATGCCATGGGAGCCCTGGCTTCGATGGCGATGTGGTTCTGTGGCCTTTCCTGCATTATGTCCGCCTCGCGCGCTCTGTTCTCGCTGGCCCGCGACAACGGGACTCCATTTGCTGCATTCTTCCGCCATGTCAGCCGGCGTCGCGGAACGCCCGGAGCTGCAATCTGGGGCATTGTGTCGGCCAGCCTGGTGGCGATGCTCTGGACGGGTGCTGTGCCAATCATTACCTCTTTAAGCACGGTGGCCCTGTACGTTGCATATATCGTCCCTGTGATGCTGGCATTACGCGCGAGGTGGTTGGGTTCGGACTGGCCGAAGGCCGCGTTGTGGACTCTGGGCCGCCATGGGGCATGGGTTAACTTGGTAGCGACTATTTACACCCTGGGCATCTCGTTGATTCTGATGTTGCCCCCCAATCAGCTGGCTGGAAAAACATTTTTGGGGCTGGTTGCAGCCATGATACTTGTATACTTCCTGGTCGTCAGGCGCAGATTCTCGGGGCCGGAGTGGAGCGCCTCATCCCGCTTCGTGCGCGTGGGCAAATAAGATCCTCGGGAGGCTAAATATCAGGCCGGTCTTGCCATGAGAGTCTTGCAGACGTTGACGCATTGGGCCAAATATATCCCGTATATCTCTCAGGTTATCCCGCAATGACGTTGGAATCCGTACTCGAGCAGCTGGAAAAAGGAAAGATCAAACGGATCAAGGTCGGCGTTACGGACATCGACGGCATCCTTCGAGGCAAATACGTCAGCCTGGAAAAGTTTACATCGGCCGCGTCTTCCGGGATGGGCTTCTGCGATGTCGTATTCGGATGGGACATCGGCGACGTGCTCTACGACGCAGCCAAGTTTACCGGCTGGCATACAGGCTATCCGGATGTGCAGGCTCGAATCGATCTCGGCACGATGAGGAGGATTCCCTGGGAGGAAGGTACGGCTTTCTTTCTGGCCGATCTATACAAAAAGGATGGGGAACCCCTGTCGCTTGCACCACGCCAGGTTTTCCGGAGTGTGCTCGGGCGGGTGGAGTCATCAGGCTACAACGCGCACATCTCCGCCGAATACGAGTTCTGGTTTTTCCGTGAGACCGCTGACACCCTTCGTGAGAAGAACTTCCGCAAGTTGACCGCTCTGAGTCCCGGCATGTTCGGCTATAGCGTCTTGCGCGCGTCGCAAAACGCACCGTTCGTGTTGCAGCTGATCGAGCAGCTTTCCGCGTTCGGCATACCGCTGGAAGGATTCCACACCGAAACGGGTCCCGGAGTTTACGAAGCCGCCGTGGAGGTGGACGCCGGACTTGCCGCAGCCGACAAAGCTACCTTGTTTAAAACGGCTGTGAAGGAAATAGCAGCCCGCCATGGACTGACCCCCACGTTCATGGCCAAGTGGAGTTCCGATCTGCCGGGATCGAGCGGCCACCTTCACCAAAGTCTGTGGGACCGGGATGGCAGAACCAACCTCTTCTTTGCCGGCAAGGGCGATTGCTCGCGCGTGATGCAACAGTACACGGCGGGGCTGGTTCACTACATTCCTGAGCTGATGGCCATGTACTGCCCCACCATTAACTCCTACAAGCGCACCGTCCCGGGCACCTGGGCTCCGGTGAATGCGACCTGGGGCGAGGACAACCGCACAACAGCTGTCCGCACCATTCCAGGGAACTCCAAGTCGACAAGGGTCGAGATGCGACTCACCGGAGCCGACATCAATCCCTATCTTGCGATGGCGGCATCGCTCGCTTCGGGGACGGAAGGAATCAAACGGCAAATGCAACTGCCTCCGCCCACCACCAATGCCTATGCGGCAACCGATGCTCCTTCCTTGCCCCGCAATCTCGCCGAGGCCACCAGGCTCCTCAGAGAGAGCGCCATGGCCCGCGACTGGTTCGGTGAAGAATTTGTCGAACACTATGCGATCACTCGCGAATGGGAAATCCGCCAGTACGAAAAGGCTGTTACTGACTGGGAACTGCTGCGCTATTTCGAATCTGTCTGATGCGGAGATTCCGCGGGAATTCGCGTAGGGTGCGGTTGCTTTGACCTGTCATGTACTTCGGGAGGGTCATTCATGATGCGGACTGGAAGACTGGGATTTGGAAATGTTGTGGCGTTGGCCGGCGCGCTCCTGCTCTTGTCCGGGGTCCTGTGTCGTGGCAACGGGCATCAGGCAGCAGCATCCTCGGCACGCGGCGGGAAAGTCCCCCTATTCGAGGTCTATGCCATACGATATGCAACCTCCCCGGGTTTTAGCGTATCTTCGCTTGCCGTTGGCGCTGATCCGGCGCGAAAGGTGGATATTCCCTTCATGTTTTGGGTACTCAAAGGCGCCGGTCACCGCAACATCCTGGTTGACGCCGGATCATACCGAGGACCATCCTTCGACAAATGGAAGCTTGCCGGCTTCATAAAGCCCTCGATCGCGATTGGTAAAGTGGGGCTTGCGCCTGACGACATAACGGATGTCATCATTACGCATATTCACTGGGACCACGTCGGCGGCGTGAGTCTCTTTCCCAAGGCGCGCGTTTGGATCCAGCGCGAGGAATTTGAGCACTACATCGATGCCCAGGGAAAGCCACGCTCTGACGCAATCAATCCTGACGACTCCGCCATGCTGGCAGACCTGCGGAGATCGGGGCAGCTCAAGCTGGTCGACGGCGATGCGCGGGAAATCATTCCTGGGATCAAGGTGTACACAGGCGGCAAGCACACCTACGCATGCCAGTTTGTCGGCGTCGCGACCGCTTCGGGAACCGTCGTCGTTGCGTCCGACAACATCTACCTCTACGAAAATCTCGAAAAGCACCTGCCGCTAGGTCTTACCGAAGATCGCGATGCCGATCTGCGGAACCAGACCCGCATGCTGAGCCTTGCTTCAAGTCCCCGCCTGATCATTCCCGGCCACGATCCTGACGTCTTCGAGCGTTTCCCAAAGCCGGGAGACGGTGTGGCTAAGATTGAGTAACCAGCACTGTTGCGCGCACGTGCGGTAGCCACCTCCTCCAGGCCGGCGATCAGACCCCAGATGCTGTTTATGCAAGCCGCGGGACATTGGGCTCAAATTTGTGGCCTCAGGTCCCTTGACAGCTAATATAACATATGTTATTATAACTGATGTTGTATGAGGAACGCGCATGACCCAAAGAGCCATCTATTCAAAAGACAGAATTGTCGAGGCTGCCGTCACATTGACCCGGGAACACGGGTGGGCGGCCGTCACGGCAAGAAACCTCGCAAAACAACTCTCCTGCTCCACAATGCCGATCTACTCAAGCCTGAAGTCCATGGGTGGGATCGAACGGGAGGTGCGCCGAAGGGCGGAGGATCTGATGCTCGACTGCCAGCGCAAACACTACACGCACGATTCAGCACTCAATGCGGCCCTGGGATATGTGAATTTCGCCAGAAGTGAGCCAAACCTTTTTCGGTTCCTTTACGTGGATCGACCCGTGAGGATGCGCCGCGGAGACATAGGGCGCGAAGCAGCCGTTTCCTCCAGGGACGTGTTCGCAGGGACACGCATTCCGCGCCTGGCCGATCAAGTTCCCACGGCCATGCGGGATCCGCGCATCCTCAAATGCTGGATCTTCATTCACGGACTGGCTTCGATGATTGGGACCGGCGTGCTCGATCTCACGGAACGGAGAATTAAGAGTCTGATCATCGAGGCGGGAGGAGCGCTATTCGGGCCCCGAGGAGGGGAACAATGAGTAAGACCATTGTCTCGGTTCGGGGCTTCCGCAAGCGCTACGGAGAAACCCTCGCCGTCAAGGGAATCAGTTTCGAAGTAAGAGAGGGCGAGATCTTTGCCCTGCTGGGGCCGAATGGCTCCGGAAAGACCAGCACGCTCGAAAGCCTGGAGGGCCTGCGCCATCCGGATGGCGGCAGTCTCTCGATTGCAGGAATCGATCCCAGCCGTCAAGTGCGCAAGCTTCAGGGCATCATCGGTGTTCAGCTCCAGACCTCGGCGCTCCCAGCGGCCATGACCGTCGATGAGGCCATGAACTTCTTTTCGAGCTACCACGGAGTGGCTGCCAGGAACGACCTGGCCGAGCGTCTCGGGCTCGAGGAGAAACGCCACACGCAGTACGTCAATCTTTCGGTCGGTCAGCAGAAGCGGCTCGCTTTCATCATCGCAATTGCGCATGAGCCGCAAGTGTTGTTTCTCGACGAACCCACAGCCGGTCTGGATGTCCGGTCCAGAACAGACCTCCATGTGCTGATCGGGGATCTTCGGCAAAAGGGCACAACGGTTATCCTGGCCACGCATGACATGGCTGAAGCGCAAAAACTTGCCGATCGGGCCGCGATTCTCCTGCGAGGCGAGATCGCAGCCATGGGTAGTCCACGGCAGCTTACCGCCGCAGGAAATCGCCTGACACGCATTTCAGTGGGCACGGAGAATGGCAGCCTGCTTGGTAGAGCAATCGAGGTTCCCGGTGGCGTGGCAAAGGGATGCGAAAACGGATACGCGCTCTTTGTTTCCGAAAGCCCGGGAACGGCCGTGAGTGCGATCCTGGACTGGATCGAGAGAGCGGGCGACACCTTGTGTGACTTGAGGGTCGAGCGCCCCACCCTGGAAGAACGGTTCCTCGAGATCACATCAGAGAACAGCCGGAAAGGAGCCGAAGTATGAATGCCTTTGTTCATCACTTCGCCTACGAGTTCAAAACCGGGATCCGGGATAGATCCCAACTTCTGATGCTCTATCTCTTCCCCCTTATCTTTTTTGTCCTGACGGGATCATTGATGACGTCGCTCAATCCGGGTTTCAAACAAACCATGATACCGGGCATGCTCTTGCTTGCCTTCATGAGTTCGACTCTCCTGTCGCTTCCCAACCTGCTCGTGAACGCGCGGGAATCCGGGGTCTTTCGAAGCTACCGGATCAACGGCGTGCCGTCTGCGTCGATCCTCGGCATCCCTGTAATGGCAACCGGGGTGCATATGGCGGTGATCGGCACGATCACCAGTGTGGCCGGGGTGCGGCTTTACGGAGGCGTCCCGCCTGCGCACGTCGCCGGCTTCCTGACAGCATCGCTTCTCTCTTACGCGGCCTTTGCGGCAATGGGGGCGTTGATCGGCGTTGCGGCCGGGAATAATACTGCATCCATTCTCATCAGCCAGATCATTTTCATCCCCTCGATTTTGCTGGGTGGAATTATGGTTCCCTCCTCGGCCCTGCCCGTCCATCTGCGCAGGGTTTCGCTGTTGCTGCCGGCAACGCACGGCATGCAGATTTTCAACGGTCTTGCCATGGGAGGCGCTGACCGGATTTTGCTTTCCATCGGCGTCCTAGTCGCGAGTGCGACACTCAACTCCCTCCTCGCCGGTCTCCTCTTCGAGTGGGACTCGCGCGCGAGCCGGACCGGCCGTAAGGCGTACGCGGCGCTCATCGGTATCAGCCCATACCTCGTTGCCGCGCTGATCGGAACACGCTAAATTTCATAAGGAGACAATGCCGTGAAAGAGAATCTCGGTCTGCTGGCTATCGTCATCCTTTCGGTCGTGGCCGTTGCAGTCGCACAAGCCAAGCCGCCGCTGACCGATTCGGATGTGCTGCTCCGGCGAAAATTCGATCTGGCGGGAGATCGTTCCCGTGAAATCCAGTTTTATAAAATGGAATCCAAGCTGGTCATGCACAAACAGAACGGAGCCAACCTCAAGACGGAGGTTTATAGGTTGTGGCTTCGCTGGGTTCCAGCCCGCAGCCCCGAAAGCGGCGGCGACAACCTCACATGCCTGCGATTCACCGTGCAGTTGGGGGCGGCGCCAGAAGCCGCCATACCGTCGCTCAAGGATTGGTCCTATGAGTTCGCCAACCAGGCCAAGGATGAGAAAGGACAGATTTTTGGAATTCCTCACAAGCCATTCGAGGGCCTCGTGGATGAAAGCGGAAAAAACCTTCCGCTGGAGAACACATACCACGTGTACAACGCCTTCGTCGATTTTCTTTCTTTTTTCCTCTTAACCAAAAAGACGGAGGAAGGGAGCGGGATTCAGGATCTGACGACGCTGGGTCAGACGATAGTTCATGCCGCCTCCCATACCACTCCCCCTACAAACCTGGGCAGCAGCGTGGCCGAGGGATCATTTTTCAGGAATGGCGAAATTACATTGGAGATGAAAGGCCTGGGCCTGGTGCAGGGAAAGGCGTGCGCCATTGTCGGATATGACTCAGGAGAGAGCTCCTTCACCATGATCATGAAGCCGACTCCCGCTCTCGAGATGCGCACGGAGGGAAGTTCCCACTACTGGGGGGACATTTACAAAAGTCTTGATTCCAATTGGGTTCAAAAGGCGACTCTTCATGAAATGGTGGTGAGCGAGACGACCGTTCCGGCCGTTCCCCAAAAAATTCATGGGATCATCGATCGGAGCATAATCCTGCTCAACGTGCGGGAGGATGAATTAAGACTCCCGAATCCTTGAAAGCGGACGCGAGCCTGGGATCCGCCTGGTGGGCGTTCGGAAAGGACGCTCGCTGCGTGACGATTTCCGGGACGTCCTTATCGGCGAAGAAATTGACCCCTGGCTTATCGGCGAACTGAAAAATCCTCCGACCCCATACAGCTCGCTCGGCCGGATCGTACCGGTCAGGGTTTTGCCGCAGCCGCATCGAGAGCCAGGTAGCGATCGCGGTCCGGTTCCGGTTCCGCTTTGGACACCACGTCCAGGCGCATGCGCTGATAGCCGTTGTCACTCCGATAGGCCGGCCATTCGGGAAGCCCTGGGCCGTTCGGGTTGCCGGTTCTAACGAAATTCACGAAATAGGCCTGCATAAGTTCGGAGACCTTATAGTCTTCCGGCTGCCATGAATATCGCTTGTCGAGGTCGAGGTTCCCCATCGCGTACTGAATTTCCGCCGAATGCACAGCCCCCCGCGGCGCCGGCGGCTGCTGTCCTGACGGAGGCGCTGCGGGCTGGGCCGCACCTCCCGCCGACGTCTGATTCACATTGCCGAGGAACCGCGGCCTGCGATGAGCGTACAGATACCGATAGACCGGCTTGCCGCCGGTCTTCATATGAAGCTCGGTCCATTTCCAGGTGCCGTGCGAAATGAAGCGCGCGCTGGCTAGGTCTGTGGCGGCGTCAAGGACTTCGTCAGTGGTCTTCGGGGCATAGGCTTTGAGCACGATGTCCGCCTTGTCGCCGTAAAGTTTCTTCACGGCGGCGGAGAAGTTTTCGGGAGTCGGCTCCCCTGATCCGAGCACAACTCTTGCCCCCATTTCCTCGGAGTTGGCGCCAGCCAGCAGCGGCACCTTGGACTGCTCTCCCGCTTTAAAAACCTCGGCTAGAATTTTTGGGAGGAAGTAGCCGTCCAGGGTCGTGCCGAAGCGGAATGGCCCCGCCTTGGCGACAGCTTCTTGGAGCTGCTCCGCAGTCATGGCGCGCAGCGCCGCCAGGCTGGCTGCTCCTGCGGCAGCGGCGAATTTAGCGCCATTCTCCTCGGCCTCTGCCAACGGGCGGGGCGGCAAGCTCGAGATCATTGCACCACTCTCACCTATCGCACCCCCAATCAAGTGCCTGGAAAGCGGGGACGCCATCAGGGCGCTGACCGATATCGAACCGGCCGACTCGCCGGCAATCGTGACGCGCTTCGGGTCTCCGCCGAAGGCGGCAATGTTGTGCTTCACCCATTCGAGCGCCGCCACCTGGTCGAGCAGGCCGTAGTTGCCGGAGGCCTTGTGCGGGGATTCTCGGGTCAGTTCAGGATGGGAGAAGAACCCGAAAATGTTTGTGCGGTAGTTCAATGTAACCGCCACCATCCCTTTCCGGGCCATATTCTCGCCGTCGTAACGGGGTTCTGATCCGTCCCCGTTCTGGAAACCGCCGCCGAAGATATAGACAAGGACAGGCAGCTTTTCGCGGCGCGACTTTGCGGGCGTCCACACATTGAGGTAGAGGCAGTCTTCGCTCATGCCGTTGCTGCGGAACCAGTAGTCTGCGCCCGGCCCGGTACGCTGCATGCAGCGCGGAGCAAACTGGTCGGCTTTGAGCACTCCCGGCCAGTTCTTCACGGGCTGGGGTTCCCGCCAGCGCAGGTCACCCACCGGCGGCTGGGCAAAGGGTATTCCCTTAAAACTGCGGACGCCTGCCTTCGGAGGCTGAGCCGTTTCGACAATTCCATTGGCGGTTTTGACGCGGTCTGCCGCTGGCAGCGCGGCGGGAAGTGCTGCGCACAGTAGGGCAGTGGCAACCCGTAGTTTCCGAAACTTCATAGATCTCCCAAAAGAAATAACTGACATGGAATGTAAGAGCACCGCTCGGAAAGAACTTCTATCCTACTGCAGGAGCCTGCGGACTTCATTCAGAAACCGTCCCGAGACTCTCCACCGCATGTCCGCACCGCGAGGGCGCTCAAGAACGGGTCAGATTCCATGCGGCCGCAGGCGGCGGAACTGTTCGCGATATGCGGCGGCCTTCGTAGTCTCGCCGCTCTTCTCGAGCGCTCGACTTACGGAACCGAGCGCCTGGACGTACATCTCCGAAGCTCCCGGGATGCTCACAGTGAGGACCTTATGAGCCAGAATGTCTTCGTAGGCGGTGGCGGCTTCCTTCCATTCTTCGCGCCTTTCATAGGCTCGGGCCAGCGACTGGCTTGCCACAAAAAACAACTGCGGCTGCAGACTGGTGCTGAAGCATGTACCCTGAGGCGGAACCCGCTGGATGACTTCTTTGAAACAAGAAATAGCCTGGTCGAGCTTACCCTCCGCGAGCGCAGTTTCCCCCTCGATCTGAATGTCGAAGGCGCGCTTGCCGCGTTCCTGTTCGCGGGGGAGGGGTGGGCTAAGAAGATCCGCGAGTGGCGAACGGTTTTCTTTCAAGAGTTCGTTCCGATAGGCGAGGGCCTCCTGCGCGCGACCCGATTGTGCCGAGGCGATGCCCAGCCATCCCAGCGCTTCAATTCGGGAAAGGCCGATGGCTTCCGACGCCTCACTCCTGGCAAGTCGTTCAAATTCCTTGATATTACCCTGCTCTCGATAAATCAGGGCCCTTTCCAGCCGCCAGTATCTCGTCAAATCGATTCCGGCCTCCCGAGCAGCCATGCCGCGGGTCGTTTCAAGCAGCTCCAGCGCCACGTCCGGTTTTCCGATGAAGAGATAGAATCGCGCCAGGTAGGCCCGGACGCTTATTTGGAACAAGGGTCCCAGGGCGGCCATCTTTGCGGCGCGGAAATCAGAGATCCTGGTCTCTGCCTTTGACACGTCACCGCGCACCCAGTCCCGCACTGCGTCCGCAATGTTGGGGAGCCCGGCCGGATAATGGGAATCCAGAGTGAGCGCCTGCATGGATTCGGAATAGTACTTCTCCACATCTCCATTTTGGAGCAGCGCGATAAAGGCGTCGTCAAAGTGGTTTGTGGCCAGGTTTGGGCGGATCCGCCGGCAATTCTTCGAGCACTCCTGAGATCCCGACAGATCTCCCATCGCCAGATAGAGAAACCTCAGTGCGTCATTGGCATGGAAGTCATCCGGATACAATCTCAGGAGGCGTTCCAGGATTTCAACCGTGCGCTTGAGATCGCTGTGCGAATGCAGAGCTTGCGCCGCAAGAATCGTGCACTTCTCCCGCTCGGTCACCCGGTCGACTAATCCGGCTGCCCGGTTCAGATCCGCTTCAAACGGCTGTCTGTTCCAGTAATGCGCCCGGGCGCGAGCCCAGTGAGCTATGGCAAAGTTTGGGTCCAGCTCGACGGCCCGATCAAAATAGAGAAGCGCCTGCGGCCAATAGTATTGCTCATTCAGGTGCATCCCCTTCGAGTAAGCCTCGAGAGCCTCGAGCGAAGGCGTTGTCACCCGTTGCAGGTACTGATCGGATCTGGAGATCGAAGCAAGGGACTCGCCCAGTGTCTCCCGCAGGGTTACTGCCAGGCGGCGAATCGCCGGCAGAACTTCCTGGATATTCGATGCGTCTTCGCCCAGGCTGGTTATCGCCACGCCTGTGCGTGGATCGACCACCTTCAGGCTGATTGCATAGCTCGCGCCAATCTGCTGGACGCTGCCTACCAGCAGGGCCCGTATGTTTCCATCTCGCAGGCAGACTTCGCGTCCCACGGTTTCATCTATGCGGGTGTCCAGATCTCGTTTCATCAAAGCCAGCGTATCGCTCACCCTCGGCGGCGGCACATAGTTCACGTAAGAGGAGCGGCTCAACTCCCGCTCCAATGCGGTTCGCAACGCGGCATCGAAGACTTTCTCGCCGGTGAGGTTCTCGAAATCGGCAATCAAGACCCAGTCGCGCTCCGCAAAGCCAAGTGCAGGCTTTGGATGTTTGATGCCGTACCATATTACACACGCCACAGCAAGGCATAGGACTGAGAGGGCGGCGACAACAATCCATGGGCGCCGCCGGAATCGGGTCATCAGCCTTGCCGTCACCGAGAGCGCAGATGATCCAGCGGGAATCGGGATGGCGTCTCGCGATAGCGAATCCTCAGGAGTCACCTCGTCGGTGACTTCCACCTTCATCGCAGTCAGCTCTTCCTCCACGATTGTTACAGGCTCAGTCGCATGGAGAGGTTCAGCGTCGGCAATAAACCGGTATCCCACCCGTGGAACCGTCTTGATGTATCGTGGGTCGTGAACATCATCCCCCAGTGCTAGGCGCACTTCCTTGATGCAACGCGTCAGTGCATTTTCTGTGACTTCCGCGTCCGGCCAGAGCTTGTCCAGCAACTCCTCCTTGGTCACTAACCGGCCCCGGCGCTCGATCAGGTACAGGAGTGTCGCGAAGGTCTTGGGCGGCAAATAGATCTGCCGGTTGTCCTTCTTGAGACAGCGTTCCCCTACATCCAGAAGGAAATCCGAGAAACGGTAGTTGGGACTTTCAGCGAGCATAAAGCCCGTCCCGGATGGCGTCACGAATGGATCACGATTATATCACGCCATCATCAAGACAATCATCCGATTGCCTGTCACCATCGGCCTTGGAAATTGAGGGAACTGGGGACGCTCTCCATTTTTCGTCGAGAGTCCCCTCCGATGATCGTCATGCCCGGGTGAAAAATGGCGAGTGTCCCCAATTTCCCAAACTTTCGAGTCTCCCATGAAGCGGATTCATTCCATCGAAATCGTTCACTATCGAAGGATCCAAATCACCCGAATGCCACCGCATGCCGGAGACCTCCGTGCACGGCCCGTACGCGGGGAGAGGCAATTTCCACCGAGCCTCACTCAGTCGATCCTGCGCCTCCTCAAAGAGTGGAGTTGCGCGCTCAGACGTCATCTGGGTCTTGGCGACTCCCGAACTCGTGTTTTTTCCGGGCAACGGAGCGCAGGTGAACGGAACTCAGGGAACATCGGCAGTAACAACCAATAGGAGGAACCGTTTATGAAAACCTTCATGCGATTCGCAGTTGTCGTTGCTGGAATTCTCCTGGGCATCAGCCTCTCGAGCGGTGCCTGGGCCGAGGACAACTTCTGGAGTGCAAACCTCAAGTTCAAGGTAGAGCTGCGTCCTGGAATAGCCGCCTATGTCGACACAATCTACATGCTGAATCTCGATCACCCCTCAGGCGGGAAAACACTCCTTGCCATTCCCGGGATGGGTCTGACTGCAAGCTCGTACCAACCTGTCGTAGGGCAGCTTTTTGCAGTCGAGGATCACAGCCACAGCAAGGTTTTTTCCGCCGCGATCCTGGTGGATTATCCCGGCCACGCCGGGAGCGGCTTGCCCAAGAACGATCCCGGGGTCGATCCGCTCCTTTTTGGGAACATGATCCTGCAAGACTATGTTGCGACCATGCTCGGCGTCATGGATCAGCTCCCGCTCCT
>DASQID010000670.1:0-6778 GCA_035631775.1 Acidobacteriota bacterium | reverse complement strand
TCGTGATTTCCTGCAGCATCTGCCTTTCCTGCTTGTCCAACGTCACCTTGTAACGTATTAGGGGCATAGCAGTCCTCCAGCTGAAATGGAAGTATGCTATCCCATATATTGCGACAGTTCAAGTGTGACATGACACTAGCTGGTTTCTGTCGCGAAAATAGAACGAAATCCCTGAATGTCGGGGTCGGAATCGGTATCGGGGTCGGTCCCATGGTCGTCTTCGAGTCCGAATCCCGATTGAGACCCCGATTCCGATCCCGACGCCGACCGCACCATATTCATGCGCTTGGGTGCGCGCCCCACGCATGAGATACTGTCGCAAAACTCGACGAATCGCCCATCAGGCCAAGCCTGCAGACACCGCATCCGCGCAGAATCACACGTCGCAGATAGCTAACATCTCATCGAGGGTCTTGACGGGCTCGCTGCCTTTCTTCGGCCCATATTCATGGACAAGATAGCCCTGATATCCCAGGTCGACCAGCGCTCTGCAGATTCCGCGGTAGTTTAGTTCCTGTGTATCGTCGAATTCGTTGCGGCCGGGATTTCCGGCAGTGTGGAAGTGGCCGATCCACTGGAAATTCTCGCGGATCGTGCGGATGATGTCTCCCTCCATGATCTGCATGTGATAGATATCGTACAGCAGCTTCACTCGCGGCGAGTTCACCTGCTTGCAGACTTCCACGCCCCAGGCGGTATGGTCGCACATGTAACCGGGATGGTTCACCTTGCTATTCAGCAGTTCGAGGCACAGTGTGACGCCCTTGTCTTCGGCGTGCCTCTTCACGCGATTCAGAAAGAGCACCGCATTCTCGATGCCTTGCGCATCGTTCAGGGCCGCCGCATCGGTGGAACGCTTGCGCTCTCCGGCGAGGACAATGACGTTGGGAGCACCGGCCGAAGCCGCAATATCAATATCCGAATTCATCCGCTCCGCGATCTTCTCGTGAAGCTCCTTGTGAATGATGCCGTCGCGGATGCTGCTTCCGCTGGGGAGCATGGTGGGAATCAGCCCGTACTTTTTTAGAACGGCAAACCTGTCCGGACCGACCAGGTCGATTCCCCGGACGCCGAGGCGCGCTGCTGCACTGCACTCGTCCTCGAACGACAGCCCGCGCAGGCAGCCTCCGGTGATGCCCTGTTTCAAGCGGCCCTTGCGTTGGACGGTCTGTGCATCGAGTGCAGGGACGGTGGAACCCAGTGTCAGAGCACCAGCCAGAGAAGAGAAGAAGGTCCTGCGTTTCATATTTTCCCCCTCAGAAAAACGAGCCACCCGTTCACACGATCTTTTACCGAAGCAACCTTCAGGATCCTCGTGAACGGGCGGGACGTCGTCACTAAAAGCCCCACAACATCATGTTCGTGCGGCAGAGGTAGATAAACACAGTCTGCACCAGAAGCAGGCCCACGAGTGCCCAACACCAGTGCTTACCGAAGCGCCGCACCAGTTCGGCGGCACCGGCCCAGGCCAAACACGGCGCCAGAAACAGCCACACTCTCGCCGTTTCGGCTGAAAGCTGGTGCGACAGGTCGATGGCCAGTATCGCGATTGGAAATACGGCAATGGCCGGCACAATAGCGCCCGGTGTCCTCCACCATTCGCGAAACGCACGCGCCAGCCAGCTGATTGCCAGAACCGCCAGCGGCATGCCTGCAAACAAAAGAAAGTCCCAGACATTGTAAAAGACCCAGACTTTGTACGTCCGGTTGAGTCTCGGAAGGAGTATCTCGTTCTGGTTCCGCACCGCCGCGAAGAAAATCTGCATCAGGTGAATGCCGAACACGTGCCGAAGAATGGCTTCCACGATGAAACAGACGACAGCCGTCACGGAGGCCAGAATCCATAACCGCCTTCCACCGGGATTCGCGAGGCTTGCCTCCTGCAAGACGGATCCTACCTTCAGGGAGCCGGCGCGACGGGAAAGTTCCAGCCATGCCATCAAGCACAGCATCGGTACCAGGAACAGAAGGGTGAAGACGAGGGTCAGACTTGCCATAAAGGCCAGTCCCAGAGCGGCGCCCCAGGCGATCGGGTTGCCGCTCAGGCCTCTCGCAGCAAAATAAATGCAGAGCAGCGCTGCCGTGGGATAGATCAGGTCGAATGCGGGGGCCATCAGTACCAGCGCTGGATAATGAACCCAGAGCGCGGCGGCGGCCCATGCCGTGCGATCTGCTTCGACTTCGCCGCCTGGTTCCGCTGTTTTCCGCATCGCGTCACGCACCAGCCAGAACAGCGGAAACATTCCCAGTTGACCGAGCACGATGACGAGGGTCCCGATGCTCATAGCAGCCACGTCCGCACTGTCGATCGTCTCCGTTCCCAGCAGCGCGGGGTCCGTTCCCAACCTCCGATATAGATCGCCCATGGCTGAGGAGAGCCCCGGGTGGTTCTGGAAAAAGCGGAGGATCGCATAGCTGCACACCAATGGACCCGGAGGATGTGTCGAAGCGTGCAGCGGCAAATCGGGAATAAGTTCCGCATAGCGCTGCAGTGTCTCACCCAGAGGAGGTCTGCGTCCGCTCTCGATCCACCGGGCAAGCGTGAAATAACTGGTCCAGGTTTGACTCTTGACGATCCGCGGCAGGTGCGCCAGACGCATCGGGGTCGCCGCAATCAGGCTGGTCCAGACAAAAAACAATCCCCAGCAAAACAGAACAATCAGCCCACCCCAGCGCCGAACCGCTCCGGGCTGCATGCGGCGGCGGAGCGCCCATGCGCCTCCACCCAGCAGCATTCCGCCGAGCCCCAAGCGCCACGCACCGCCCAGCAGGCTCTGCAGAAATACGTCGCGGTGCATATAGGGCCATTGCCATTGCTTCGGTCCCTTGGGGCCGTTTACGTAAGGAATGTGAAAATAGATCGCGAGACAGGCGGCAACGCCCAACCCCAGCGCCAGCCAAAGCACGCGGTCTCCGACAGGCCATCGGGCCGCCTTCTGTTCGCGCGGCGGTGGTTGGGCATTCAGTTCGATTGCAGCCATTTCAAGATCAGAAAGACCACTCAGGATTGTTTAATAGGAAAATAGTATTTCTATCGCGTGGAGGTATCGGTGGCAAGCAGTTTCACCCGGCCACCCAAATTACGAATGACGAAGGACGAATGAAAACCGTGGGAAGGTGATCGTCATTCGTCATTCGTAATTTGTTTTTGAGCTCTTGCAGGCCGACGCCTGGTGCGGAGTTTCGCGACAAGGCGTTGAATATGTGCGGGGGTCGTGCCGCAACATCCGCCGATGACATTTGCCCCTGCATCCCTGAGCTGCACGGCAAAATCCGCGAAGGTCTCCGGATCTTGAGGGAACATGAGGATATCGCCCTGCATTTGAGGCATTCCGGCATTGGGCCTTAACCATATCGGCTTAGAGGTCACTGCCCTCATTCTCCTGCATATTCCAACGTAGGCCTCGGGCCCGATGCCGCAGTTGGCGCCGACCATCCACGCATCCGAGCGCTCCATCTCCGCAACGGCCTCCTCGGTTGTCACCCCCATCATGGTTTGCATCTTCTCCCTGCCAAAGCCAAACGTCATACTCATGACAATCGGCAGTGGAGTGCACTCTTTCGCGGCACGTGCCGCAATTTTCATTTCCTCCACGTCCACCATTGTCTCGATAAGGATTGCATCGGCACCGCCGTGCCACAGAGCTTCCGACTGCGTGCGATAGGAGTCCGCAAGCTCCTGTTCGGTGACACCCCCTGTTATGAATATTTTGCCCGTCGGACCCATTGATCCGAAGACCAGAGCCCGCCTGCCCGCAGCCTCCCTGGATATCTGCGCACCACGCAGATTTATCTCGGCGACCCGGTCCTCCATTCCATACCTGCCTAGAATGAATCTGTTGCTGCCGAGCGTGTTGGTGAGTATCACCTTGGCGCCCGCGCTGACGTAACTCGCCGCTACCTCAGACACCTTCTCGGGACGAAGCACGTTCCACATGTCCGGGGGTGAGCCGGCCTCGAGGCCCACTTTCTGCAATTCCGTGCCCCATCCGCCGTCGGCGGCGATGCAGGTGGTGGAGGTGATCCTGGCGAGAGTCATATTCATACGAGGTTGCTTATACACCGGCAGTGGGGCCGATGTGACATAAATTCTTTGTGTGAGGATTTTGCGCTTGCTCAGCATCTCGGGCCGCGATAGAAATGCGCCCGTACACGGCCCTACTTCCGAGGAAGGATGCGTCTTACGGACGAGGAACTATGATCGAACAAGTGCCGGCAAAGTTCCCCCGCGTATTCTGGTTTGCCAATCTGACCGAGCTGTTCGAGCGTGCCGCCTACTATTCAATGGCCAGTTTCGTGGTCATCTACCTGGGCCAACTCGGACTGGGCACCTACTGGCCGGCCATGGTCAATACACTGCTTTGGTTCCTGATCTACTTTCTGCCTATTCTCTCCGGAACGGTCGCGGATCAGATTGGCTTCAGGCGAGCACTGCTCGGGGCATTCGTCCTGCTGGCGGCTGGTTATCTCCTGCTGGGCTATCCGGTCTGGATGGGAGGCGCCACTCTTGCCCCAACCATCGAGAGAGAGGTCACCGCCGGCTTCAACGTCGTACTTCCGGCCGTTCTGGGTGTTCTGCTGATCGGCCTGGGCGGGTCGATCGTGAAGCCCTGCATCCTCGGCACGGCTCAAAAGACTGCCGGAGAGCGCGCCACACTGGCCTTCGCCATCTTCTACGTTGTCGTAAATATGGGCTCCCTGTTCGGGCGCGGAGTGGCTTTCTATGTGCGCACCCGCCCGGGAGCCACCCTGTCGGCCATTTTTGCGGTGGCTGCGACGATGTCGGTGCTGGCATTTTTCGTCGTCGCGGGTTTCTACCGGGGGCCTGAGACCGCGGCTGGAAGCAGCGTTCCGGGGAAACCGCGCAAGACCGTCGCGGAAATCCTCACCGGGATGTTCACCGTCATCTTCAACCTGCGCTTCTTTCTGTTCCTGCTGGTGTCGTGCGGCTTCTTCTTCCTCTACAATCAAGTCTATGTCGCACTCCCGCTGTATCTGAAAACAGTCGTTGAATCCAGACCGGCGATGGACATCTACACGATGGCCAACCCACTGGTGATCGTCTGCTTCCAACTGCTGGTCACAAAGGCGTTCGGCAAAATGAAGCCGATCCGTTCGATGATTGTCGGCACCGTGATCATCGGCGCGGCCATGGCGCTCAACATGATACCCATCCTCATCGGTGTCGATCTGCGGAAGCCTGTCGCAGGTTGGCTGCCCGTCGGGTCCTTCATTGTCGTGACCTCGATTGCCCTGGGCGCGTTTGCCGAACTGTTCACTTCGGCGCGGATGTACGAATACGTGGGCGCAATGGCACCCAAAGGACAGGAAGGCCTTTTCCTCGGCTACGCCAATCTGCCGCTGGCCTTCGGATCACTCGCCGGAGGCCCGCTGGGGGCGTTCATCTTCAACGAGGTCATGGCGAGAGGCGCTTCCAGACGACCTGACGGCCTTCTCGATCTCGTTCCGGGACAAAATACCTTGGGCTGGGTAATCCTCATGGCTATCGGCCTCATCTCGGCGATGTCGATGTGGCTGTTCAACCGATGGCTGGAGAAGCAGGAGTCTACAGGGTGACCGGAAACGATAATGTCGACGTTCGCGTACCAAAATGTGAATTTATTCTTGCGCCAGCCCTAAGACCCCTCCCAATGGAATCCTAGGAATAGCTTTTCACCCGGAGCGGGGTTCTGGCATAATTCCCCTCCCCATGAAGAAAAGAGCGTCTCCGGCATTCCTGGCACTTCTCGTCTCGATCCTTTCCTGGAGCAGCATTCCACTCTTTCTGAAGTACTTCACCGATTCCCTGGATGCATGGACCGTGAACGGCGTCCGGTACGCCTTCTCGGCTCTGCTGATGCTGCCGGGCCTGCGAGTGCGAACCGCAGGCAGTGAAAAGCAAAGGAGCCTATGGTCCAGCGCGCTGGTGCCGGCATGCGTCAATACGGCGGGACAGGTCGGCTGGGCGCTCATTCCGTACTATGTCACGGCAAGTGTGATGGCCTTCGGCATTCGTGCGTCTTTCCTGTTTACGATTCTCGGCAGCTTGTGGCTGTTGCCCGAGGAACGATACCTTCTGCGCTCGCGGCCATTTTGGTTGGGCGCCGTGTCATGTATTGCTGGGCTCAGCGCTCTGTTTTGGGCCTCACTGCGCCAGGCGTCTGCGTCGGTTCCGGGCCTTCTGATTCTCCTGAGTTGCGCAGCAGTCTGGGGATTCTACGGCATAACGGTGCGCAAATTCATGAAGGACCACCAGCCTCACAGGAGCTTTGCGGCAATCAGTCTCTACACCTCAGGAATACTGACGGTGCTGATGCTGTCCTTTGGACGGGTTTCCGCGCTCGCAAGACTCTCGCCGGGTAACCTGAGTCTGCTGGCCCTCTCCTCGGTTCTCGGCATTGCGCTGGCGCACGTCCTTATGTACTACGTACTGAACCGTCTTGGCCCCATCGTCGAAAGCGGGGCCGAAATGCTGGCACCATTTCTGACCTTCTGCGGAGCGGCGTTGATCTTCGGCGAGCGACTCAGTGCGCTTCAGTGGACGGGGGGTTTAGGGGTGATTGCAGGCTGCGTCTTGATGGTGAGTGCTCACAAGCCCAGGCCCGCGCTGGCTGTCACGACGGACGCTCTGGGGCTGGACTAGTTTCTGTCGCGAAACTGCTTTATCGCGCCGAAAGCGCCCCGGAGGGGCGCCAGCCAATAGCCCCGGGCAAGCGAAGCGCAGCCCGGGGTCGGGATTGTCGAGAATAACCAGAGCCCTGGAGGGGCGACAGATAAC
>DASQID010000669.1:0-4866 GCA_035631775.1 Acidobacteriota bacterium | reverse complement strand
GTCCCGGAGTGCAGTCCGGAGGAGGTGTTGATCGAGGTCAACGCCTGCGGCATATGCGGCAGCGACGTCCACATGCTGCAGACCGACCAGAACGGCTACATCTTCTACCCGGGCTTGACGGCATTCCCAACGACCTTGGGACACGAGTTCTGTGGACGGATCGTAGAGGCCGGGAAACAGGCCTTCAACAAGCGGACCAACAAGCCGTACGAAAACGGCGAGGCAGTCTGTGCCGAGGAGATGATCTGGTGCGCGCAGTGCAAGCCCTGCTGCGATGGGATCCCGAATCACTGCGAGCGACTGCAGGAGATCGGTTTCTCGATCGATGGCGCCTATGCACGCTATATCCGAATGAACGCTCGCTATCTCTGGAGCCTCGAGGGACTCCGGGCAGTCTACGGCGAAGAGAAAATGTGGCTCCTGGGCAGCCTGGTTGAACCGGCCTCGGTCGCCTTTAATGCGGTCATTGAGCGGGGCGGCGGCATCAGGGCAGGCGAGAACGTCGTAATCCTGGGAGGCGGTCCCATCGGCCAGGCTGCTTGTGCAATCCTGCGCCATTCGGGAGCGTCGAATGTGGTCATCTCAGAGCCCTCGAGGGTGCGTCGCGAGATGGCTCTGGCCATCGGCGCGACCCACGCCGTCGATCCGCTGAAGGACAATGTGGCCGATGCTGTTCTCGACATTACCAAAGGCGTGGGCGCCGCCATCATTCTCGAGGCCACCGGGTTGCCCGGCACGGTGTGGCCGGATGTAGAACGCATCATATGGGAAGGCCGAGTCGTAAATACGAGGGTCGTCATCGTAGCGCGCGCGGATGCCAAGATCCCGTTGACAGGTGAGGTTCTTCAGGTCCGCCGGGCAGCGGTGATCGGATCGCAGGGTCACTCCGGCCATGGGATCTTTTCAAACGTGATCAGCTGCATGACCGCAGGAATGGACATCTCGACAATCATCACCAAAAAAATCCGACTGGAGGAAGTCAGGGATAATCTGATCATGCTCCAGAAGGATCGCGACGAAGTTAAAATCACCCTCACTAATTTCGATTGATACCTGAGAGGATTGATATGGCGACATGGATGACCACAGCTCAGAACGACCTTTTCTTCGAGGACACTTCAGTTGGGCGGCTGAAGAAGCGAATCTGGGAAGCCTCGGAAGAGGAGATCTCCGCCATCCTGGCGGAATATGGGATCCCGTCTCCTTCCGAACTCGCCAAGCCGGGTACTTATATACAGACAACTATTCACAAGAGAGTGGTCGAAAACCGGCGGAAGAACGACATCCTGTTTATCCCTATTGGCTGTACCGAATTGCACGGGCGACATACGGTGACAGGCCTCGATACCTTCATGGTGCTTCAAATCCTGGAAGGGGTTCGAAGGCATACGGCGAAGAGGGGAGCGCCGGTTAATCTAAGCTGGACCCCTCTCAATTTCGGAGGTCATCCGCATCACCACATCGGCATGCCGGGTACTGTCCACCTGGAAGACGAGGTGATGAAGCGAGTCGTTATCGATGTCATGGTTGGCTTCTGGAACGACGGCTTTCGCAAGATAATTCTCGTGAACAATCACGGTCATCAGTGGCTATTGGAAGCCGCCGTGCAGGAACTCCAGAAAAAGTGGAATCTGCCCGGTATATTCCGCACCATTGACTGGCACCGCGCGGTGCGCGAGTTCTTTAGAACCAAGGAACGCGGCGGAGACTGGGATGACAACTTCGTCCATGCCGACGAGGCCGAGACGTCTGTGATGCTGCTGCTCGCGCCTCAATTTGTGGAGATGGAATTCGCGGAAGAAACCACCGTGGAGGGGTATCTGCCGGATGGCCACATGGACAAGGCAGTCGATCCGTTCGCGCGCCCATGCAAGTGGTCGGAAGGGCAGGGGCACTTCCCGATAGAGATGGGATCAGTTCCTGAGGGGGTCGTGGGCCGCCCCACGGTCGCCAATGCCCGAAAAGCGCGGCGGGCCATCGCGGCGATCCTGTCATATCTCACACTCTTGCATGACGAGATACTCGATGCTTTCCCGTCCGGAAAAGTGCCGCCGATCGAAAAGACCACGATGCGGACGGAGAAGGAGATGGAGCCATATCTGAAAGAACCGTTTACGGAAGGCTGGCGCCCCATCTACGCGATCCCCAAGATGGGCCTATAACTGAATTCCTGCACGGCGACCCAGTTACATCGTTGAGCCTTGGAGTTTTGGAGGCGGCGTTCTAAAACCCACCTCCGAGACCCCAAAAGGCAAGAGTCAAAAAAATGAAACTGAGCATCGTGCTTTCGCTGCAACCCGCCTCATTCTCGGCGTTGGCATATAAAGGTCATTGGGAAGAAAACATCGCGAAGATCCGGCACTTCGGCTACGACGGCGTCGAACTTGCCGTTCGTGATCCGGGGTTGCTGGACATGCCTCTGCTGAATTGCCTGCTCACAGGGAACGGACTGGTCGTACCGGCCGTCGGCACAGGCCAGGCATACGGGGAAGAAGGGTTGTCATTCACCCACCCTGAATCAAACGTCCGACGGCGGGCAGTGGAGCGCGTATGTTCGCACGTCGACCTCGCTGCCGAATTGCGCGCGGTGGTGATCGTCGGACTCGTGCGAGGTAAGAGGGAACCGAGTATCGCTGAAGGGCTTGCCCAACAGTGGCTGGTCGACGCGCTGCGCGAATGCGCAGCCAGGAACAAAAAGGTGCTACTGGCGGTCGAACCCATCAACCGCTACGAGACGAACCTGATCAACACGGTGCGTTCCGGGCTAGACCTTGTTGAAAAACTGGGAATGGAAAATGTGGGGCTGCTCCTGGACACGTTTCACATGAACATCGAAGAACCGTCCATTCCGGCAAGTATACTCTCCACTGGAGATCGGCTGTTTCACTTTCATGTGGCAGACTCCAACCGATGGTATCCGGGTGCCGGCCATACCGACTTCAGGCCGATTGTGGACGTCCTGGAGCGGATCTCTTACAAGGGTTTCCTCTCGGCGGAGATAGTCCCGCTTCCCGATCCGGATGCCGCCGCACAGAACACCATCAAATTCATGCGCTCCCTGACGGCGTAAAAACGAATGGAAAGCCCGCCCGTTCTGCAGATGCGCAGGATCCGCAAGACCTTCCCGGGAGTCCTAGCCCTGGACGGTGTTGATTTTGAACTGCGCAAGGGCGAAGTGCACGTTCTCCTCGGTGAAAACGGAGCGGGAAAATCGACGCTGATCAAGATTCTCAGTGGGGCGCATCAAAAGGACGAAGGACAGATTCTCCTGAACGGCAGGGAAATCGAAATACGCAATCCCCGGCATGCGCAGCAATTGGGGATCGGCAGCATTTACCAGGAGCTTGCACTCGTGCCGCATCTTTCAGCGGCGGCGAACATATTTCTCGGCCGGGAGCCGTGCCGCGGAGCGGGCATCATCGATAGTGACAGACTATCCAGAGACGCACAAGTGCTCCTTGACGATCTAGGGATGGAGATCCCCGCACGCAGGCCCGTCCGGGATCTTGGCGTGGCTCAGCAGCAGATGGTAGAAGTCGCTAAAGCCCTCTCACTCGACGCGGCGCTTCTAATCATGGACGAACCCACCTCGGCTTTGACCGAGCATGAGATTAAGGCTCTTTTCGCCGTGATACAGCGGCTCAAGGCAAAGGGAGTCTCGCTGATTTACATATCCCACAGGTTGGAGGAGCTGTACGAGATTGGTGACAGGGTCACGATCCTGCGCGATGGCAAGAATGTCGGAACGTGCAATATCGCGGATGTCGCCAGATCTGATCTGGTACGGATGATGGTTAATCGCGAACTCAGCGAGCAATTTCCGAAGCAGAAGGTTCGAAAGGGTGAGGAGCTTCTCCGGGTGGAGGGTTTGAACCGGAAGGGCATTTTGAAAGACATCAGCTTTTCACTTCATGCCGGCGAGGTGATGGGAATTGCAGGCCTGTTGGGATCCGGGCGCACAGAACTGGCTCGCGCAATCTTTGGTGCGGACCGCATGGATTCAGGCAGCATTTATGTCAAAGGCCGATTGAGGCGAATTCGCTCCCCGCGACAGGCTATACGGATGGGGATCGGCCTCCTGACGGAGGATAGAAAGAGCCAAGGATTAATCTTGGGCATGTCTGTCAAAGAAAACATCTGCCTGCCCAGCCTGGACTACTTTGCCAGGCTGGGGATCATCGATGCTCAGAGAGAAGAATCGGCGGTGCTACCGGTTGTGCGCGAATTGCGCATCAAGACGCCCAGCCTGGAGCAGAGGGCCGTCTATCTAAGTGGAGGCAACCAGCAGAAGGTGGTGATGAGCAAGTGGCTTCTGTCGAAAGCCGACATTTTGTTCTTTGACGAGCCGACCCGCGGCATCGATGTCGGATCCAAGGTAGAAATATATCAATGGATGAACCGGCTGGCTTCCGAAGGTGCCGGCATCGTCATGATCTCATCCGAGTTGCCGGAGATCTTAGGCATGAGCGACCGGATCCTTGTCATGTACCGGGGACAAATCACGAGGGAATTATCGCGGGAAGAGGCGACGCAGGAATTGATCCTTCATTGGGCGCTGGGGGCGTAGATGACACCCAAAGCTTTCCTGGCCAGGCATGGCCGCCAATTCGGAACCTTGTGCGGGTTGATCGGTCTGATCATTATCTTTTGGATTCTGACACCGCATTTCTTCACCCTGTCGAATCTTCTGAACATCGCCCAGCAGACCTCCATCAATGCGATCATTGCCGTGGGTATGACTTTTGTCATCATCGCTGCTGGGATTGATTTGTCGGTCGGGTCCATAGTCGCTTTTTCCGGAGTGGTGATGGCGAGCGTGTTGCATGCAGGGATCCCTCTCTTTGCATCCCTTCTGGCCGGACTGGG
>DASQID010000668.1:0-2407 GCA_035631775.1 Acidobacteriota bacterium | reverse complement strand
TGCCATCGCTGTCGAACCGTACGATCAAAGAGGGGCCAAAAAAATCAGCGCCCTTCCCCCGGGAAGGGGAAGGGCGCCGCTCGGGTGTAGGTGGGTATTAAGGGTGGAAAGGAGGTTTGTATGTCGGAACGATTCTCCTTTTTGGAGTTTACTTGCTCTATCCGGAAATTGAATTACGCAAGCATCGTGCCACTGTTTGGCACGCTTATTCCATAACAATAAATTATTGTATTAATTATATTTAGCGCCAGAAACCTCAAACTAAGGACCGGGTACAAAGGCGATCTTCGGGTGATGTAATCCAAGTTGGCAGGGATATCACCCAAGTTGGGCCGTCCCTGGCAGCGATGGCTCTGTATCTGGAGGCCGCGTTCCGATAAACTTGGGAGTGTTTAGACGGCAGCTCAGTGGAAGCAGGCCCCGGGAGAGAGGCGATTGCACTTCGAAAACGGATCGGGTGCTTGGGGTCTGTCCGGAATGCCCGCTTCGTATGTCCTTGGACTATATTGAGCAATTGTGATAGTGGTATGTTATTCCCTTTTGGAGTCCATGTATTTATATGCGCGCTGACGCAATTACCTTCGAAGACGTCTTCCAGATAGACCTGTCTTCGGGGCGGATCAGTCTCGGCAAGGATCGCTACATCATGTTCGACGCGGATGCTGTGGGCAGCATGCGCCGCGAATTGATCGACAATCTCGGACTTGAGGTCGCCAGGGGCATTCTCGAACGCGTTGGTTATCAGTGCGGGCGTAACAATGCAAGGCAGCTGCGGGAACGTTACCCATGGCCTTCTGAGGAAGAGTGGCTGCGGGCAGGCCCCAGGCTGCACTACCTGGAGGGCATGGTCAACGTCAGAGTCGGCAGGGTGGATATCAGCCGTGCGGACGGCAGATTCCATATGACAGGGGACTGGGTCGACTCCTATGAAGCCGAGCAGCATCTAAAACACTATGGAAGCGGGCCTCACACGGTCTGCTGGACACTGGAAGGATTCGCCACGGGATATGCTTCGGAGTTCTTCGGGCGGCGCATTGTCTGTCTCGAGACGCAATGCCGGGGAAGAGGCGATCCTATTTGCAGTTACGAGCTGCGTCCGGCGGAGGAATGGGGAGCGGCAGCGCGTCCTCTGCAGGAAATGCTGGCGGCGGTCCGTTTCACCGAGCGATTTGACCGGTGTCTGCGCACCATCAACGATATGGGCTGTGAGCTCGAGCAGACCTCGCTCGACGCCATTGTCACAACGGATTCCAAGGGCATAATCACATCCTGCAGCGAAGGGGCCTGCGATCTGCTCGGAATGCTTCCCGGAGAACCCACCGGGCGCAAGGTCAGCGACTTTTACCGGGGCGGGGTCCTCGAGGCGCGTGAGGTCATGGAGCGCTTGAGGAGGGCGGGAAGATTTCGCAACTACCTCACCGAGGTGCGCACACCCGGAGGGCAGCGCGTACCCATCGCCCTCTCGGCTTCGGCAATCCGAAACAGCGCGGGACAACTGGTGGGCACGATCGGGGTTGCACACAATCTGACCGAGATCCGGAAACTCGAAGACGAGCTCGGCGCCAAAAACCGTTTTATGGCCAACATCCTGCTGGATTCCGCCGATGCCATCGTCACACTCGATCCGAACGACGTCATCACCTCCTGGAATCGCGGGGCTGAGATCATATTCGGTTTCAGCGCCGGAGAAGCGGTGGGCAGATCGATTGAGATTATCATCCCGCAAGAGCTACGAGACTCGAAGGAGTACGCGCGCATCGCAGCAAAGGTCATCTCACAGGGGGCGGTGCGCAACTACCAGGCGGAACGCGTCACGAAAGACGGCCGGCGAATTCAGGTGATATTCACGCGCACGGCGATCCGGGATGACCAGGGGAGAATCATAGGTAGTTCGGCGGTAATCAAGGATGTCACCTCTTACCGAACCCTCGAGAGGCAGCTCGCCGATGCCGAGCACCTCGCCACACTGGGCGAGTTGTCCGCGGGTCTCGCACACGAAATCAAAAACCCGCTGGCAGGGATCAAGGGGGCTATCGACGTCATCCGGGATTCGATGCCTTCGGAAGATGCGCACCGGGAAATCCTGGGCGACGTCTTGCACGAGGTCAACCGCATCGACAGGATCGTGCGTGACCTTCTGAACTATGCGAAGCCGAAGCCTCCCTCGCATACGGATATTAACCTGCCCGAACTTGCGCAGCGCATGGTGGCAATGGCACGGCAGTCATCAAAAGACGAGCGTCACAGGATTGAAGTGGTATCCCTGCGCGAAATTCCACGCTTTACAGGGGACGAGACTCAGCTTGAACAGGTACTGCTGAACCTGCTGCTCAACGCTTTGAATGCCGTGCCTTCGGACGGCGTCATCACCGTACGGCTCGATTACGACAGCAAATCCTGCTGCATC
>DASQID010000667.1:0-8436 GCA_035631775.1 Acidobacteriota bacterium | reverse complement strand
AGACGAAAGCTCCGGCTCCCATCTTGAGGTGAATATCGAGATCCACACCGCTGTTCAAAATGTCGTGTCCGAGCAGACCGCAAGAGTGCGCCTGCGCGATGGCGTCCGTGAGGTGCCTGACCGCAAGAGGATACTCGGCCCGGATATAGATGTATGCCTTGGTTGCCCCTATGGCGTAGGCCGCAATCAGCATGCCTTCCAACAGGCGATGCGGGTCACTCTCGCACACAGCTCTGTCCATAAAGGCACCCGGATCGCCTTCGTCGGCATTGCAAATCAGATACTTCTGAATCGCTGCCGCGTTGCGTGCGAACTTCCATTTTCTTCCCGTTGGAAAACCGCCGCCCCCGCGCCCGCGCAATCCGCTTTTCTCAACGATATCGCATACCTGCTCGGGAGTCTGCGTTCGCAGCATTCTTGCGACCGGCGAATAGCCGCCGCGGGCGATATACTCGGCAATGTTTCGGGGATCTATGATGCCGCTGGAGGCAAGCACGACGCGCACCTGCCGCGCCAAGAACGCATGCTCGTCCAGTGAGGGCACGCCCTCCCATGCGCGCACGGCGGCGGATCGGTACTGGCCCAGCACGAGATCGGCGGGAACGCGGTTGTCCGTGAACATCGCTTCAAGCAGGCGTGAGACTCTTGCAGCGGTCACGCTGCCGAAGCTCACCCGGGTCCTGCCGGGGATCTGAACGTCTACAATCGGCTCATCGGAACACATACCATTGCAGCCGACCTCGACTACCTCGGCACCCAGTTCGTGCCGGGCGAGAAACTCGTTGATGGCGACAACGGTTTTGCCGGCACCTGCACCCAAGCCGCAGGTTCCGGCCCCAACAAATATCACGGGCTTGGCAACCGACTCGCGGCGCGACGCCGCCAGGAGTGCTTCCATTCCTTCTTTGCCACTGGCATGGGCCCCGGCGAATGGTTCTGCTTTGAGCGCCGCCAGCAGGTCGTTTGAGATTTCCGTAAAATCGACCCAGCACCGGCCGCATGTGTTCATCCGTGCTGCATTAGTGCCCATTCCCGATCTCCCTTTCCCAGCATTCATGGATGATTTTGACGAGTTTCTGCGGTGTGACCTTGGCATAGAATTCGCCGTTGAGGTTTACCACCGGCGAGAGGCCACAGGCTCCCATGCAGGCCACCACTTCAAGGCTGAAGAGCCGGTCGCGCGAAGTCTGGCCGGGCTTCAGCTTGAGGTGCTTCTGAGCCATCTCGAGCCCCCTGCCGGATCCCTTGACGTGGCAGGCCGTTCCGCGACAAACCATGAAGTGGTACTTGCCCTTGGGCTGAAAGCGAAACTGGTTATAAAAGGTCGCAACACCATAGATCTTGGCGGCAGGCAGGCTCAGATGCCGGCTGATTCGAGTAATTGCGTCGCGCGACAAATACCCCTGTTCCTCCTGAACTTCCTGCAGAATGGGAATCAGGGAGTCACGCCCTGCCCGAGGGTGCTTTTCCAGAACGGATTCCACAGCGTTCATGCAATTGCTCTCCTTGATCAATGAGCGGTCAATCGGGTTGGTGCCAGTGGCGCGCAAAATACGCCACCTTGTCCATGGACATCGCAAGGTCGATATCTTCAACGTAGACGTCAGGCGGCACCTGGAGCGGAGCGCGGGCAAAGTTCAGAATCCCGCGCACTCCTGCGGATACAAACTGGTTTGCGACGAACTGAGCTTCTTCGGCTGGCACGGCGATGATTCCAACTGTGATGTTCAGCTCGCGTATGATGCTCTCAGCTTTCTCGATGGAGTAACAAGGGGATCCGCCTACGAGGCGATCGTATTTTTCGGGATTTTTTTCGAAAGAAGCCACGATGCGCAGTGTTGGCCTGCGACCCGCGAAAAACTTCAGGAGTGCGCGCCCGATATTGCCCACTCCAGCCAAAGCGACCCTCTGCTCGGTCGATGGAAACAGGAATGCTTCGATGTGTTGCCTGAGTTTGCCGACATCGTAGCCATGGGCAGGGGTGCCGCTGTAGCCGAGGACCATGAGATCGCGACGCACCTGTGCAGCTGTAACCCGTGCCCTGGTAGCGAGATCGTGGGAATAGATGTAGCTGTGGGCCTCGGGTGCAAGGTCCCTCAAGCTACGCCAGTAGAGGGTGAGCCGTCCGACTGTCCGATGTGAGACTGTCTTCATAGTAACACTTAACGTGAAACCGATCACATTGTGATTTATTTCACGATAATACGCAACAAGAATTGCGTAAACACCTCTTCGAGTGGTAAGCTACGTCGCATTACTTATTTGTTAGAGGGGCAGCCGGGAGTGCCGTGGCCGGAAGGTGAGGGCCGACCTAGCGTACTTCAGGCTGCCCCTTATTTATAGCAAAATAAGACCCTTCTCCTTGTAAAAGCTCAACTGGAAATGACGAATTACGAATGATCCATGACGAACCCCTCTCGCATGGTTGCCATCGCCTTCGGCGAGCATAGAATGGCGAAGTCGACGCAGTCGACGAGAAACAACGCAGTCTCGCCCTTGCGGGGCTTTCCGAAAGACGCCTCGCAAACCCAGGGCTTGCGCCCTGGGCTCGTCTGTTTCGCCGCTTCGCGGCTCCGGAATCGAAGCCCCAAGGGGCGCGACAGGAAAGCCCAGGGCGCGAGCCCTGGGAATAGGCAGCGAATAGTAAGGAGCCCTGTAAGGGCGAGACAAGCATACCGATCACAGCAGTCGCCTTAAGGCGATACAGGTCAAAACGCCTTCCAGGGGAGGGTCTCTCTTAGTCACTTGTGGCGCTTGACTAGTTCCAGTAGCTTATTTGGCGGTCTCAGCGGCGGTTTCTACGGTAGGAATCGATGATTAGATCGTATTTCAACTGCAACCCGCGTATCTCACTCAGAAGTCCTGCTCTCTCTGAATCCGCGGCGCAGGCCTTCAGCCGTGCTTTGAGCGAATCGATTTCCTTGAGTAAACTGACTTCCTCGGGGACGAATCCCGAGTTCTTGAGCACGGAATAGCCGACTCTCACGTTTTCTGGGGTCGCGAAATACTCTCCGAGTCCGTGCAGAGGCTTGCCCCTGCCGGGAAGATTGTCGAACTCACCTTCTTCCATGGCTTCGCGAATCTTATCCTCGGCAATCTTGTCGATATCCATGGAGTCTCGCCTTTTCAATGAGGATATCATCCCCGGATCATGGACGACAATTGATTGCGTGGGATGCCGTTCTGTGATTTATAATCCCGCTCCATTGCAGCCTGCTGCACTGCGAAAAACTGCAATTCAGGCTTCCAGGAGCACATCCATGAACGTATCTAAAATCCGAACAGCGGCGATGATGAGATGGCTCTCGACATCGATATCATTGCTTCCAGTACTTATCCTGCCGGTGTCTGCGGACACTGTTTATCAGAAGCCGCCCAAGGCGGTTCTGGATATTCTCAGTGCGCCCGAGGCGCCTCAGGTTTCGGTGAGTCCCACACGGGACCGGATTCTGCTGATCGAGAGTGTCCGCTATCCTTCCATTGCCGATCTTGCGCAGCCCATGCTTCGACTGGCCGGGTTGCGGATCAATCCGATCACCAACGGCATGCATCGATCTGGGCAGAGGGGAGGTGGGGTCATCGGCCTTACGCTGATGAAGATTTCCGACGGCAGCACAGTGAAAGTGACGTTGCCTCCCAATCCGGCGATCGGACTCCTCGCCGGAGGCACAGGATTCCGGGGGATGTCACGCGCGAGTTCCTGGAGTGCGGACGGCAAATACGTGGCGTTCACCAATACCACGGCAAGCGGCATCGAGCTTTGGGTATTGGACGCGAACGCCGGCAAGGCACAGAAGGTCCAGGGGATAGCGATCAACTCAGCATATGGCGAGGCGTTTCAATGGATGCCGGATCAGCGGACTCTTCTCATTCAGGCGATTCCGGCGGGTAGGGGCAAGGCCCCGGAAGAGCCGCGAGTGCCCAAGGGGCCGACCATCCAGGAAAACGTCGGCAAAAAAGCGCCGGTTTGGGCGCGGGCAGCTCTCCCGAGGGTGACAGGCCGTTTCTGGATCAATTTGATCTGGCCACCCTGGAGTCAAAGCGGCTCTATCGTTGCACTGAAAAATCCTATGAGTCGGTGATTGCCCTTCTCGATGATAAGGCCTCGAAGTTCCTCACCCGTTACGAAAGCCCCACCGAGCCGCCCAACGTTCTGGTTCGTTCTGCTGACGGTGCTCCCACAAGAGCGCTCACACGGTTTACGGATCCAACGCCGCAGCTCCGCAAGATCAGGAAACAGCTCGTCACCTATAAGCGTCCCGATGGTGTGGCGTTGAGTTTTGAGCTTTACCTCCCACCGGATTACAGGGAAGGCGAACGACTGCCGACCGTCGTCTGGGCGTATCCGCTGGAATATACCGATGCCAGGACAGCCGGCCAGGTGGCGGGTTCCCCCTACCGATTCACGACGATCGAGGGCATGTCCCACCTGTTCTTCCTGACGCAGGGCTATGCAGTGCTGGATAACGCGGCAATGCCCGTGGTCGGCGATTCTGAGACGGTGAACAACACCTACGTAGATCAGATCGTCGCCGACGCGAAAGCTGCGATTGATAAAGCTGTGGAACTCGGGGTGACCGATCCGGATCGCGTCGGTGTGGGTGGTCACAGTTACGGCGCGTTCATGACTGCCAATCTGCTGTCGCACTGCAGACTGTTCAAGGCCGGTATCGCTCGCAGCGGCGCATACAACCGCACTCTGACGCCCTTCGGTTTCCAATCCGAGATTCGTACGATCTGGGAGGCTCCCGAGCTGTATCTTAAGGTTTCCCCCTTCATGTTCGCGGACAAGATCAATGCACCCATCTTGTTAATCCACGGCGAAGCGGACAACAATTCCGGAACCTTTCCCATACAGAGCGAGCGCTATTACCACGCACTCAAGGGCAACGGGAAAACGGTGCGCTATGTGACGCTGCCCCTCGAGTCGCACGGCTACCAAGCCCGGGAGTCCATCGAGCACACGCTCTATGAGATGATTTCCTGGTTCGACCGCTACGTGAAGAACGCGGCGGGTGCCAACCGCCCGTGAGCAAGCCGGCGCTAGAGCGAGGATGTATATCGTAACGGAGGAAATTGGGGAAATAGTAGCCTGTCACCAATTTCCCTAATTTCCATACCATTGCACGAATTCTAAACCTCGCTTGTCGGGATACCGATTACTTAGTTGGCGGATTACGTGTGCTATCATTTTTTCCCGATATATCGGGTGTAGCAGATTCCTGCGAGACCCAGAAGGAGAAGCTGTTTTGGCGAGTACCGGTTATATCTCTCCGCTCCGATGGAGGAAGGCGGAGTTGCATTCCCACTGCAATCTGGATCCTGCGGACTACCGGGTTTGTTCACATTCCGCGGAGCAACTCATTTCGGAGGCTGCCGGGCTCGGTTACGAGATCCTTGCCATCACGTGTCACAACCGCGATATCTGGAATCGTGAACTGGCGGATTATGCAGAAAACCTGGGGATCACACTCATCCCGGGCATGGAGGTTTCGACGGAAGGTCCCAGGCACGTCCTTGCCTATAACTTCCGCACAGGTCCGGAGAATCTGAACACCCTCGCGAAGATTCGTGCGCTTTCCAACGAAGATACGCTTGTCATTGCGCCTCACCCCTTTTTCCCAGGCAGGCTTTGCCTCCGAGGCAGGGTGGTGCAACACATCGACGTGTTCGATGCTCTTGAACATTCAGGCTTCTACCTTCCTGGAATCGACTTCAATCGCCGCGTGCGGCGTCTCGCACTCAAACACGACAAGCCGGTTGTGGGCAATGGTGACGTTCACATGCTGTGGCAGTTGGGCAGAACCTGCACGTGGATCTATTCCGAGCCGGGCGTGAGCGCAATCCTGAGTGCAATCAAGCGAGGCAGTGTGCGTCTGGAGACCACTCCGCTGTCCTACTCCGATGTCGTCCGCTTCTGGGCCTCGACCCTCTGGAGATATCTTTTTCCCGTCAATCCTCCACCGGCGAAACCGGTGGGCGAGCTCGAGATCTGCCACAAATTTCACGAATTACACGAGTGACAAGAGACCAAGAAACATTGATCATTCCGTAAAACTCGGGAATCAGATCAGATCGAAAACAGAGGAAGCCTTTGACCCGCGTAGAAGCGCGTGGAGGCGCAACGCGTCCATGTCGGTCAGAAGTGCAAGAAAATTGCAGACAGCGCGCGCGGCCTCAAGCTCTCCCCTCCCAATGCACTGCTCGATGATAGGCCGGTAGTAGCGCGGGAAGAGGGAGTAACTGTTCTTCATAACCAGTTCCTCGAGCAGAAGATGGAACAAGTCGCGCAGTACCTCTTTCCCCTTTGTGCTCATGGCGGCAACACGAGGATCTGTTATCACGGCTTCCCAGATTATTGATTTGCACAGGAGGGAGAGGATCCGTGCCTCGGGTGGCACAATCAGGTTCCAGGCGAAATCCTGCCTTTCTATGCCAGGCACCGAGGCGACCGTGACCGCAGTGATGAGATCATTGAGGATATCCCGCAAGGCAGCCTTGCGAAAAGCCCGTTCGTCTCCCCCCTTCCCGGGAGTGCGGATTCTTGCAGCCAGTGCGTGCATGCGCTCGCTGACCTCAGTTCGCGAGAGCCTGGGGGCTCCCTCGTCCTCCCGAGTGGCGTCATAGTGCTGCGAGACGCGGCGTGCAAACTGAGCATCTTCGAGGTCTCCGGGACGAAGAAACAGAGCTTGCAGAGCATCCTCCACATCATGAATCGAATAGGCGCAATCGTCGGCCCAATCCAGAATCTGGCAGGCGATGGATGTTCCCGGACGCTCGCCCCGGCGGCTCCTGGCTGCCGTGATGATTGCGGTGCCTCCTCGTAATGCCCAGCGCGCCGTCTTCACATCGGAGGCAAAGATGAACTTACGATTGCCGATGTCCTGCTCGTAGGGATACTTCATGACGCCGGCCAGAGTCGCCCGCGTGAGATTCAGTCCCGGGTAGGCGGGAGACTTCGGCTCAGCCGCAACCAGAATATGAAAGGTCTGGGCGTTGCCCTCGAAGCGCAGCGCCCTCTTCCCGTTAAGCCGTGTCCGCGCGCTGATCTCGCGCATGCAGGCGTCGAGAGTTTCCTCTCCCGCGTGACCGAAGGGAGGGTGCCCCAGATCATGCGCCAGCGCCGCAGCCTCGGCCAGTTCAGGCGTGAGGCAGCGGTGAAGATAGGGCTGTTCAATCAGCATGTTCTGAGCGATGGCTCGGGCAATTTGAGCGGCTTCGATGCTGTGTGTCAGACGTGTGCGATAGAAGTCAGCCTGACCGATGCCGAATACCTGAGTCTTGCCCTGGAGGCGCCGAAAGGCTGAGCTGTGGAGAATGCGGTCCCGGTCCCGCTCCGTCGGATGTCGGTGGTCTCTAGCAGAAGCGGGCGACTCAAGATAGAGTCGCTCGAGCAGAAAATCGTCCATATCTATCAGTTAGGGATATTTGGATGAGGATCATTAATCGAGTACCGAAACAAGGGGTCGGGGGCCAGGGGTCAGGAATTTCCGAACGACACCAACGTCGTCGACAGGCTCCAACATAACGGCAAGAAAAGCACTTCGACACATATCGCTAGTGCATTTCGAAGTTCCTAACCCTGAATCACCTATCCCTGGCTCCTAATCCCTTACTCCTCTCCCAAGTCCCTGATCCCAGATCCCCGGCTCCTGATCCCTCATAGGTTGTAGAGGCGCGTCAATTCCGACTTAAGGTAATGAAACGCTTCCTCCGGATCGTCGGAATGATGGACGAGCTTCAGATCCTGCGGTGAAATCGTTCCCCATTTCACCATTGCATCGAAATTGAGGACCTCGCTCCAGTACTCATTTCCGTACATCAAGACGGGCATGGTCTTGTGCGTTTTCTGGGTTTGGACCAGGGTGAGCACCTCGAACATCTCATCCATGGTTCCAAAGCCTCCGGGAAAGATGACTAGCGCCTTCGCCAGATACACGAACCAGAACTTCCGCATGAAAAAGTAGTGAAATTCGAAAGCGAGCTCTTCCGGGACATAGGAATTGATCTTCTGTTCCATGGGAAGGCTGATCGACAGGCCCAGAGATTGCCCTCCCGCCTCGCGGGCCCCGCGATTCGCGGCCTCCATTATGCCGGGGCCGCCGCCCGAGCAAATTACTAGGCGCTTCATTCCCCCGTCCAGGGTCTTCGCCCAGCGTACGATCAATTGGGCGAGTGTCACCGCATCCTCGTAATAGCGAGACAACTTCAGGACCTGCTCTGCCCGCGCGAGTTCCTCACGCGCGGGGTGAAGCCGCGGGTCGCCGGCCTGGGCACGGGCACGCAGGGCCAGGATTCGCTTCTCAGCCTCCTCGTGGGAAACGGTGCGAGCCGACCCGAAAAAGACCACCGTGTCTTCGATGTGCTGCCAGCGAATCCGGCTTGCCGGCTCCAGGTATTCGCTCAGGATTCGTATCGCGCGAGCATCCTTGCTGT
>DASQID010000666.1:0-4523 GCA_035631775.1 Acidobacteriota bacterium | reverse complement strand
ACCGAACGAGGGAAACGCTGGGACGCTCCCGGCAGAGTTGAGGCAGGCGCCGGGCGCCGGGCACGCAGCAGGCGCGGAGGGATTCTTTCCGGCAGGGCCGGAATCTTCGATCGACTGCGAGGCGCAACGTGCGCTACGTGCACGGACGGCAAAGACGTCGCGGCCCTTATTGTGCCGGGCACCTGGGCCCGGACCCCGCGCTCAGAATGACACCCGCGGCGGCGGAGGTGAAGATACGGGAATGGCGGGTGAGGGCAGATTCTGTGCTTGGGATTTGTTTTCGTGATGAGGACGCGGCCGGGGCGTGGATTCTTCGGGCCTTCGGCCCCTCAGAATGACCACAAGAAGATTAAACGCAGAGGGCGCAGAGACGCAGAGTGGGATGAAGGAAACACAGGCTCCTTCGGCTGCGCTCAGGACAGGTTCCACCTGTGCTACTGAGAATGCAAAGCGGAGAGGGGTTCGTCAACCATGGGGGCACCTAGGTGGGACAGACGTTGACAATCGGAGGAGGCGGAGGACGGCGACTGTGCTTCTCTGTGCTCACTCTATGGGGTGCGTTGAGAGTATAGGGACTAATGGAGGGCGGTGACGCAGGATCTCGTAACAATCAAAGGTTACACCGACTCCCAGCACATCCAGAGGGAAACAGATTGGCTGGACGCGGACGACATGCCCGGTGCAGCACCACTGGGTTGCTCGTCGGCAGGTAATCAGCTTGGGCATCTCGAGAACGAGCTGCACGGCTTCACCCAGGCAGA
The DNA here is from genome assembly GCA_035631775.1 of Acidobacteriota bacterium. Lineage (GTDB taxonomy): Bacteria > Acidobacteriota > UBA6911 > UBA6911 > UBA6911 > DASQID01. The sequence goes on along the minus strand of DASQID010000666.1, from coordinate 3,762 downwards.
CCGGGAACCGAGTGGCAAAATAGACGCCGCGAGTAGAGAGGTTCAAAGACATGACATCTTGCTCATGCATCGCGAACTTCAGAGTCCAGAAGCGCATGCTGATGGCGAGACGGTGGCGGCCGGCCAAGCGACGATCTGCTACGAATACGTTCATTAGAGCCTCCCTCGCGGCGATATCCCTGACCTCAACGGGGAATAACGCCGATTATCACTTGGAAGGGGGAGTAGCAATTCCATCGGTCAAATCAGAAGCAATGATTAGCGAACCCCGTCTGCGAAACGGGATTGCTGTATTAGGAGCTGTGTATTCTCGCACCGCCCATTTCCCCGCTACCTCGTACCCTGATGCGCCGGATACAGGTCAATCGGAAAGAATCATGGGCAAAAGGTGTTCCTGGAGCCTCCTGCTTTCATCACCCGACAAATCGTCGAACTGAATCCCCATCTGGTTTTCGCCAACGACGCGCATGACCGACCCCGAGCCCACCACGGGTTTCATTCCGGGCGTCAGATGCAACCGCAGCATGGCGGAGGAGCCCCGGGGAAAGGTGAAAGGCGCGGACACGAGCATGCCGTTCAAGCTGATGTCAACGGTTTCGCACTCGAACTCACCCTCTTCAAACTTGAGCTGCACTCTCGATTGCAGGGGGACGCGGCGGAACCGGCGCCTCTCGTGTTCGACGGCGCCTTGCGTGGCGCGAACCAGTCTCAGCAGGTGAGTCTTGTCCACGGGCTTATAAATAAAGAAGCTCGCGCCGGCGTGGAATCCGCGGGCGAGCGCGGCAGGATCCTGATCTGCGCTCAGAATGACGATGGGGGTCATCTTGTTGAAGCCGGAGCGGCGGATTTGCTGAGTCAGCTCAATTCCGTCCGGTGGGGGCATGTGGAAGCCCAAGAAAACCACGTCAAACTTTTCGTCCTGGAGATGTCCGGGAGCATCCACGCTCCTGGGAAGAATGAGCGGCTCCATCCCGTTGGAGCTGAGAATCGTCTTGAGCAGCTCACACATGGCCGGTTCGTCATCCACAACGAGGGCGCGCCTGGGCATGACACCTACCTCTTTCGGAGGCGTTCATCGGCAGGAATCCATCGAAACATAAGCGCCACGAAGGAAGGCCGTGGTAAGAGCTTAGAAGATGGCCCGCGATTCCGGCTACTGCCGTGATGCCAATCCGCTGCAGATTGAATGAGGATACGGCCCTGTGTGCGGAGACTTCTTAAGAGTGGATGGGCTGATCCTAGGAAGGGGGTAGTAAGCATGGCCCGCTATCTCCCTACTGTCAAGCGAAATAAAAGAGACTACGTGACTTGTGCGCGAGGGGGCGCTGCGATGAGAGCGAGAACTGCGTCGCTCCAGCCTGCGGGGCCGGGACGGTCTGCGCGATGAATCTTGGGAAGGGCCTTCAGGACTTCTTCGTCAAACGCGCCCTGCGGATCCGGAAGTACAACCGGCTCTTTGACGGCGCGAAGCAACGGGAGATCGGATGGGGCGTCACCCAGACCGATGGTGGTAAGGCGCGCTCGGAGGCCCGCCTGATAGAGTTTCACGAGTTCGCGGACGGCGCGGCCTTTGTCGCTGCCGATGGAGATGTGCCAGAAACGCCCGCCGAACGAGAGGCTCACTTTTTTCTCGGCGGCTTCCTGCCGAAAGGCGCGGATGGACTCCTCGCTCGCACCAGCGATGAAGAACGGTTCGTCGAAATCGCGCTGCTTGGCCAGTTCCGCATCGCGCGGCCCAAGGCCGGTGTTCTGAGCGATTTCGCGGGGCGTCATATCGTGGAAGCCGACGACAGAGACTCCCGCGGCTTTAGAAATTTCTTCGAGCGCCGCGAGAGCTTCGCGATAAGGGCGCGCGAGAGGGAGGCAAAGATAGCGCGTGTGGCGCTCGGCGCCGGGAATCTTCAGGTTGAAATAGCCGTCGGGGATGAAAACACCTCCGCCATTTTCGGTGATGAACGGATGGGCATGACCAAGCTTGCGGCGCAGCGGTTCGAGTTCGGCGCGGGTCTTACTGGTGACCAGGATGAGCGGAATGCGCCGCCGCTCGATTTCATTCAGAGCGGGTTCTGCGCCGGCCCAGGAATACGTGCGAGAGTTCAGAAGCGTGCCGTCGAGATCGGTGAAGATGAGATGCCTGGCGAGGAGCATGGGACATTTTACTGGAATGCGCGGATTGAACCGATGTTTTTTGACGTCAGGCAGACAGAGGCTCGTGGGCGGAACTTCCCTGGCCGGAAGGTCAGCTTACGCATAGGACGCGGCAATCCCCCTACATCTCGACACTGAAGGGCCGATATGAGGGACTAAGACCAGCGGTTGGGCAAGATTCCGGCCCGCGGTTCTCGGATGTCAGAACTTGACCATCAACACGATCATGAGGGGGAGACATGAAAAGGTTTTGGATGATTTTTGCGGTTGCCGCAGTGAGTCTTTCTTTTGGAGCCATTCAGATCTGGGCGCAAGGACCTAAGGGCGCAGGGGCCGGGGGAACCTCCGCGCCGAAAGCAGAAGGGACAGAGGATACAGGAGCGACGCACTCGGGACATTCGCTCAATCCGATTAAGTGGGTGAAGAAGGATTCGAAAAAGACAAACCATCAACTCGATGCCAACAGCGATCGAGACAAAGAGCTGACCTCCAAGCTGCAAGCACAGGGCCTGATTCCCGCCCATACGGACCTCGCCGACGCTTGCGCGAGCTTCAAAGGGCTGAGCGATTGCCTTGCGGCAATTCATGCGAGCCACAATGTGGATGTCAATTTCAATTGCTTGAAATGGGATGTGACGGGCGAGCAGCCCAAGGGCGATGTCACGTCCTGCGGGACTCCGGGGAGCAGCGGGATGAGCCTGCGCGAGGCGATTCAATTCTTGAAGCCGGATGCCAAAGCCAAGAGCGAAGTAAAGACCGCCGAGAAACAGGCGCACCAGGATTTGAAGTAGCCGAAGAGGCAGGAAATCAGCGCTTAAACCGGCCGAAGCCGAGGCGCACCTGGATGGTGTTGATCCCCGGATTGGGCGACGAAAGGCCTGCGTTGGAAATGTGCATGTAGCGGACTTCGACGTTCCAGTTGAAGCGCGAGCCCAGGATGTGCGTTCCGAGCGCCGCGCCGGAAGTGAAATTCACCTTGGAAGTGCCCGGAGGAACGTTTCCGCGGGTGAACAAAGTTCCGCCTCCTAACTCCAGGTAGGGCACGACCCGGCCGTGTGTCTCGAAATTCCACTTCAGATTGACGGGGTTGATGCCGACGCCGTAGGTGTTGTTGGTACGCTGCAGAACTACGAAGACAGGGACCGCGTCCAGCGCATATTCGAAGGTGCCGCGCAGGAAGGCGGGCCCGTGCGGGTTCGTAAGCACCCAGCCGTAGCGAAGCCCGGCGTTCCAGACGCCGGTGTCTGAGGTGCCGCCAGCGGTGGAATGCCCGCCGCCGGTCCAAATCTGGATTTCGTGCGAGCCGCTTTCGGGACGGTCCTGCGCGCGCGCGGCGGGAGCTAAAAGCAATGCGGGAACGAGGGATATCCAGAGAAGCTTCAAGAGTCCTATCTCCTTGTCAAGTTGCCGATGTGCCTTTCGGGAGGAGTCACCATACCCGAAAGTTCGGGCAGTTACAAATGGATGTCGTTCTGCGGGCCGAAATGCCGCGGAGGAATTCTGCGAACCGGAGAGAGCAATGGTCCGTAAGGGCGTTTGAGTTGAGCGCGGAAGCGCAATCACAAATGGTGAAAAATCTCTTCCTCCTCAGGAGGGGCAGAGTGAACCTTTTTC
>DASQID010000665.1:0-7885 GCA_035631775.1 Acidobacteriota bacterium | reverse complement strand
CGGGCGCGGGTCACAGATCCGAAAAGTTTCGTAGTCGTCCTGTCGATCCGTGCGGCATAATGGCCCGAATGCACGCAGGATCCGCTGCGCCGTGCCGGCACGCTATGGAGGAGGACTGCTATGGAATTCTTCGAGGTCCTGGGAAAGAGACAATCGATCCGGGCTTATTCGGAACGCCCGGTAGAGGAAGAGGCGCTCCACAGGATCCTTGAAGCGGCGCACTCGGCGCCCTCCGCCGGTAATCTCCAGGCCCGCGATATTTTCATTGTCCGCGAGCCCGAGAGGCGCGCCGCCCTGGCGCGGGCTGCATTCGGGCAGGATTTCATCGCGGCCGCGCCGGTGTCACTGGTGTTCTGCACGCACCCGGCACGCTGCACCTGGAAGTACGGCAACCGCGGACGCCGGCTCTATGCCGTCCAGGACGCGACGATTGCGTGCGCCTACGCGATGCTTGCGGCCACTGCGCTGGGCCTTTCAACGGTCTGGGTCGGCGCCTTCGCCGACTCGGCGGTCCATGAAGCCGTCGGATCCCCGGCCGGGCTCGACCCTGTGGCCGTCCTTCCGATCGGCTATGCTGCAGAAAATCCGACGAGACGGCCGCGGCTGCCGTTCGAGGATGTAGTACACGAAATCTGATGAACAGTCCGCCCTTTTAGGTTTCGGCCCGCACCTTTCGCATAATGTTTCGGAAGCGGGTCTTGCTTATCTGATGATCGGATAAGACCGTGCCGTTGTAGATGATGCTGAAAACCGCGTAGGGCGTCGGGGCGCTCTGCGCGTCCCGGGCCGAGCTCAAAACTACCTGCCTGGGTTCCAGATTGAACTCCCTTTCCGCAACCTCACCGATTTGACGGGCGAATCTTGCACCGTGAGGGCACTGGTTTGCCCGGAGGATCGTCAGACCGGATCCATACTCCTTCAGGTTGCAGTCGGTGATCGGGAGAAACCTCGGATCGGGCGCACTCTTCCTGAATTTCTTCACGAGCAGTTCGTAATCAGGCGGTGCTGTCGCGACCCGCTCAAAGCCGCATTTGAGAAAAAGATCACTGGAAGCCAGCCATGGCCCCTGGCGCGTGATCACAGCGGCGCCGTGCATCTTCTCTTTTCGAGCATCCTCGATGCAGCCCTGGACGAGGCGGGCGGCATTCCCTTTGTGCTGATACACTTTATAAAAAGTCCAGATGCAGTGGATGAACATGTACCCCGCGGCGTCAACGGTGCGCCACGCCTGCTCTCCGGGCAGGTACTCAATGTAACCGCACTGCCGGTCATCCTCCGTGACGAGGATCTTAGCCCGCAGGCCCAAACGTAAGTGTTGCGCCAGCCATTCTGTCTTGCACTGGTGTCCTTCATGCGCCACGTTTTTGATGCCGCAGCACGGGAGATCTCCCAGTTGCTCAGGAGTGACATCGATGAGTCTGAGTGCGTGTTTCATGGCTTCGACTCCAGAAGGATAGGCCTCAGGTTAATACTCCTCGTTCAAATCTCACGGCGATGATGCGACATGCAAAGAACCCATCGATCACCTCACGTCGGCGCGCAGAAAGCTCGAGAACGCCAATCCCGCAAGGATAATTGTCCAGACCAGAAGCCCTACCAGGTCCAACAGGGCTCTCTGGACTCCCTGCAGGGGAGAAATACGGTTCTCCTGGAAGCGCGGAAAATCGGATTTGTCGCCCTGGTATTCCTTGGGAGAGGGCGACGAGAGAATTACATCCTCACCCTTGATCGTCGTACTCACGGCGAAACTGAAGTTGGACACCCCCACTAACTGCCCGACTTTCTTCAAGACGTAATCATCATAGATGGGTGCATAATTCCTGGCGTCGCGGAGAAAGTCGTCTTCCCGCCATTTGCCGGCGTGCATCACGTCCTCCAGAGCATATTGGAATAATCCCGCAGGCGAAATTCGCGTCAGACGGCGGGACAGTTCCGCACGATCCTTCATGGCCGCCTCATAGTTGCTGAAATGTCTGACGAGGTCTCTCTGACCCTCATCATAGGCTTTATCAGCTTCCTGCCTCATTTCACCTGCGGAAGAAACCTGTCCCTTCTCGGCCCGCGACAGGATCGCACGGATCCTGTCGAAAACCTGTTTCTCGATGAGAGGTCCGACCATTCTTCCCATCTGATACTCGCTGGGAGCGCGTGATAGTTTTTCAGCCAGAATGCCTGATGTGTTGGGTATGATGACTGTCAAAAGCACCCATGTCGCCAGCAGAATCAGCAGCACCAAAGACGACCGGGAGACTGACGAGGAAACCCAGAGACTCATGAACACGAAAACCGAGAGAAAGCACATAGTGAGAGGCAGAATCAGCGCGATTCGGGCCAGATTGGCCATCGTCAGGATTTGGGGTTGGTTGATTGCGACAATGATGAGGCTTATGAGCCCTCCGCCCAACAGGGGTGCCGTCGCCATCGCAAGGATCGCGACGAATTTAGCAACAAGAAGCTCGCTGCGGCGTACTGAGTTGGACAGGATGAGGCGCAGCGTTCCCTGTTCTCTTTCTCCCGAAATGGCATTGAAGCCAAGCAGCAGGACGTAGAGGCTGAACACGATCCTGATCAGGAACGACCAGTCCAACTGCGGGATGTCGGGCATCTTGAAGTTGATCTGTCCGGTCGGGAGCGCACGAAGAAATCCTCCCGGGTTCAAACTGTAGCCTGAAGGCCTGTATCTGTCCCCCCCGTCCGCGACAAAGCGCAACGGGTTCGGCCGCTGATTCAGCTCCGTGTTTACAGTGCTCGATTTTGCGAATGTCTCGGTGACCCGGCGAGAATACGCCGAATTCTCCACCGGGTAATTCTTGACAAAAACAAGCGCGTTGACGGTAAAGAGCAGGAGACTTGCGCCCGACAGTACGAGGAACTGGATGCTCTGAATCTGATCGAGCAGTTCCCGTTTGATAATCGTACCCATGCCGGTCACCTCACATCTTTTTTCAGGAAGCTCACATGGGCGAGCATAAAGAAAATTACACCGATGAAGAATAGTGAAAGGGCCTGCGGCAGGACGGCGCTGAAACTGTCGGCTCGACTTTCGGAAGCATATCTATACGGCGGCAATTTCGCCTTTCGGAAGGCGGCGATATCCTTATACAGAAGCTTGGTATTCTCGACATGGCTTTGCCAAAGATCGAGGACTCCGCTCATGAACCTCTCATAGTCGTTCAGGTCTGTCCGAGCGAGGCGCGTCGTCCCTGTGTCGAACAGAACAGCCGGGGACAAAAAGGCAGCCCTCCGTGCCAGCGCAACCTGTTCGGTAAGCCGGCGGTTGAAATCCTGGTCGACCTTGTACACGCATTCGGCGTGGATCGCGCTGAGTTCGGCGTTGCGCAGGCCGAGGCTTTTGTCGGGCCTTTTGCCGCTCGAGTAGGAGTCGTGCAGATCCTTTTCGATCCTGTGATACTCGGCCTCATAGGTCTGAAAGGCGGCCTCCTTCTGTTGGGCGACTTCTTCCTGGCTCGGAAGCCGGTAAAAATTGGAGGCGATAACAACACCGAGGTTTGGATAAATAACCACAAGAAAAATCCAGACCTGGAGGAGAATCATGAGGGCAATTGAGGGGCGGTTGACGAGAACGGAGACAAAAAGACTGAGTGAGTAAAAGGTGATTAGGTACAGGACTGAGAAAAGCAGAATCGCCGCGATTCGCTCCCAATCCTCCCGGGAAAGCGCGATCGAGCGGCCCAGCACGAGGATCAGAAACGAAAGAAGGGCAGAAATAAGCATGGATCCGACGATGACAAAAAGGCCCCCCAGGAATTTGCCCAGGAGAAGTTGGTCCCGAGGAACCGAATGCGAAAGAACCAGTCCCAGGGTACCCTGCGATTTCTCCTCAGATACGGAGTTGTATGCCAGGAATATGACCATCAGGCTGAAGATCACCCTGACGATGAAAGCAAAATCGACAGCCTCAAAGCCCGAAAGAAAACGCAGGTGATCCGAAGTGTAGTAACCCATGTAGCCGGAAAGGCTTGCCGGAATCCCCCAGCTGCTCACCTCCATCTTGGTGCCGAGCTTGCGGTCCAATCCCTGAACCAGCACGCTGAGTGGACGCGGGCCTCTGACTATTGTGGTTGTGGCCCGGTCCCCCTTCAGATCTCTCTGGGCATCGATGTAGTCCTGTTGTCTCTGCCGATAATTCGCCAGATTAATCACCGTACTCGTCACCATCAGGACCACGGCGAGACTGATACCGATCAGAAACTTGGGGGATATGAGGTACTCGAGAATCTCTCTCCTGAGAATTGCCTTCAGCATAATTTCGGCACTCCCGAAATGGAGAGATGGCGTCAGGCTACAATTTCCCCTTTTCCCCATCGCGGACCTCGCCTTCCGCAGGCTCCGGGAAAATGGGGAAATGGTAGTCTGACACCATCTCAAAAACCCGCGTGCTCGGTGCGGGTGATGATCTCCTCCTGAAGCTCGCGGGATAGATCGCAAAAGTAATCGCTATAGCCGGCCACTCGAACAATCAGGTCGCGGTGATTGTCGGGATCTGCCTGGGCTTCACGAAGGGTCTCGGCCCGCACCACGTTGAACTGAACGTGGTGGCCGTCCATCTTGAAGTAGCTCCGCACCAGATGGGCCCATTTGCCGATCCCCTCCTCACAGGCCACGAGAGAGGGAGTGAATTTCATGTTCAGAAGAGTGCCGCCGGTCTTGACGTGGTCCATTTTGGCCGCGGACTTGATGACTGCGGTCGGGCCTCGCCGGTCCGCCCCTTGAACGGGGGAGATCCCTTCGGACAGGGGCAGTCCAGCCTTCCTGCCGTCAGGCATTGCTCCGGTGACGGATCCGAAGTAGACGTGGCAGGTCGTCGGCAGCATTTCTACCCGATACTTGCCGCCCTTCGTATTGGGTCTGCCGTCGATCTCTTCGAAACAGGCGTTAAAGACACGGACCATGATCTCGTCGGCATAGTCGTCGTCGTTGCCGTATTTATGCGTGCGGTGGACGAGCCTCTGGCGAAGCGCTTCATTCCCCTCGAAGTTCGCATCCAGCGCTTCGATCAGGCCGGGGAGCGTGATCGACCTCGCCTCATACACTGTTTCCCTGATAGCGGACAGGCAATCAGTGATGCTGCCTAGGCCCACCATCTGGATGAAGGTGTTGTTGTATCTCGCTCCTCCTGCGTTGTAGTCCTTCCCTTTTCGGATGCAGTCGTCGATCAGGACCGAGAGAAAGGGAGCCGGCATCTGTTCCGCATACATACGTTCGATCAGCTGGTTTCCCCCCACCTTGATGTCGATGAAGTGGTGCAGTTGCTCCCGGTAGGCTTGGAACAATGCATCGAAGCTCGAGAACGTCTCCGGGCTGTCGGTCGGCGCGCCGATCTGCCTTCCCGTTGCAGGATCGACGCCGTTGTGCAGGGTGACCTCCAACGTCTTCACGAGGTTGAAGTAGCCGGTGAGAATGTACGCTTCCTTACCGAACGCGCCGACCTCCACGCAACCGCTGCAGCCGCCGGCGCGCGCGTCCTCCAGCGTCTTGCCCTGCCGGATCTGTTCCTCCACCACACTGTCGGCATTGAATATGGACGGGAAGCCGTACCCCTTGCGGAGCACTCTCAAGGCGTTCTTCAAAAACGCATCGGGACTCTTGCGTGAGAGTTGGATGTTGGAGCTCGGCTGCAGCAGGTGCATCTCATCTACGATATCCAGCAACAGATAGGATACCTCGTTCACGGCATCGGAGCCGTCGCTCAGCATGCCTCCGATGTTGATGTTGGCGAAATCGGTGTAGGTGCCGCTTTCTGCTGCCGTAACGCCGACCTTGGGGGGAGCGGGGTGGTTGTTGAACTTGACGAAAAAGCATTCCAGGAGTTCCCGCGCTCCCTCTTTGGTAAGTGTGCCGTCCTTCAACCCTCGGACGTAGAAAGGATACAGGTGTTGATCGAGATGTCCCGGGTTGAAGGAATCCCAGCCGTTGAGCTCGGTGATTACAGCCAGATGGCAGAACCAGTAGTACTGGAGCGCCTCGTGAAAATCCCGTGGGGCGTAAGCGGGGACATGATCGCAGACGTCGGCAATCTTCTCGAGTTCGGATCTGCGCGCCGGATCTTCCGTATCATGAGCCAAAGAGCGGGCCAGCTGCGCGTAGCGCCCGGCAAAGAGAATAACGGCATCGCATGCAATCTCCATGGCCTTGAGCTGCTGGAGTTTCCCGGAGGCTTCGCGGTCGTTCAGAAAATCCAGTGAAGCGATTGCCTCGGTGATGTCTTTTTTGAAGCCCAGCATTCCCCTGAGATAGATCTTGCCGTCGAGCACGGTATGCCCTGGCGCACGCTGTTCCATGAATTCCGTGAACATTCCGGCGTCGTAAGCGTCATGCCATCCCTTCGGCAATTCCCTGAACAACCTGGTCCGCATGTTGCGGTCGTGCCAGTAGGGAATTACTTTCTCGGCGTAAATCCTCAGGCAGTCCTCATCGACTTCATAGCTGGTCTTCGGACGGGTTCTGAGAATCTGCAGATCTTCGAGACTGTGGCAGGTCAGTTCAGGATATGTGGGTGCGGCCTTGGGATATGGCCCGCGCTCGCCGACGATGATCTCGTATTTCCCGAGATAGAGAGACTTCTTCTCGCAAAGAAAGTGGAAAGAGCGGGCGCGCATAACGGGCGTGGAGAACTTTCCCTGATTCGCCTGATAAAAATCCGTCATCAGGCTTGCACGCTCAGGTGAAATGCGCGGTACTGCTTCCAGGCTCCCCTGTCTCAACCTGGCCGTTCGATCATTCATGGGCTTCTCCCATCGTTCAAAAAAACCTGCTCTCACCAACCACCCGAATGGACAAAACGAGATGGATTTTTGTTCAACCGCCTATTTTCACGCTGAGTCCGAATGTGCTGAGCTTCTGCCTGACCTCCTCGAGGCGGTCAGGCGACGGATCGGTCACATGTTCGAGCTTAAAGGATCGCCCCAGACGTCGGAATTTATGCACTGCTGTCTTGTGATAGGGAAGGAGATTGGCCTGGCGCACGCCAGGTATGGATGCTACAAAGCGAGCCGTAGCCTCCAGTTGCCCATCGTCGTCGTTCAGTTCCGGAACATAGGGAATTCGAATCCAGATGTTCGAATGAACCTGTCCCAGCGCTGACAGGTTGTCGAGAATCGAGGCGTTGGAGACACCCGTGTACATGAGGTGCTTGGCGTCGTCGATCGCTTTCAGATCATAAAGGAAGAGATCCGTGAGGGGCGCGATGGACATCAGAAAGTCGCGCGATCCGAATCCGCAGGTGTCCACTGCGGTGGGGACGCCCTGGCTCCGGCAGGCGATCAGCAGGCTCTTCAGGAAGCGTGGCTGCATCAGGGGTTCGCCCCCCGAGAAGGTGACACCCCCGCCGGACTCATCGTAAAAGATGCGATCTTTCAGAACCTCTGCCATTACCTCCGGGACGCTCATCCGGGTGCCGACTATCTGTCGTGCATGTGATGGACAGGCTTCGACGCAGGCACCGCACAGTTTACAGGCGTCGAAATCATAGTGGATTCCGACATTTTCCCCCCGGGTGGCACGGTTCGGACAGGCGCGCACGCAATCGCCGCAGAGGCGGCATCGGGCTTCAAGGACGACTATCTCCGGCCTGGGAGAAAGGCTCTCGGGATTGTGACACCACCAGCAGCGCAGAGGGCACCCCTTGAGGAAGACCGTGCTTCGGATTCCCGGCCCATCCTGGATGGAGTACTTCTGAATGTTGAACACCATCCCGTTGCTCATTGCGTTGCCGGCCTGAATATACCACCACTGAGAAAGGGAGGACACAAAGACTCGGCCATATCTAGATCCCGGGATGATTCAGTGCTACAAACCTTCAGACCCTTGCCGCTCGACAAGGATACAGGTCCTGTCTTGGCGCCTTTTCGTCTTAGCGGTGGCT
>DASQID010000664.1:0-6871 GCA_035631775.1 Acidobacteriota bacterium | reverse complement strand
AACTCTTTCTACGAGCAGAATGTGCTACAATTCAGCCCGTAATCGACATGCCAATGGTCAATAACAATCCAGAAAACGCCAAATGATATTGATCGTATTACCCAATAATCTGTAACGTTATTGTTGAGGCGTCTCTTAGTGCCTTTGCGGTGGCTTTTCAAAAAGCCACCGCCAAGGCGCAAAGACGCGAAGGAACGCCAAGGTGGGATTGTCAGCCGGTGATTTGGGAAATTGCGTGGAGTTATATTATCCGCTTCTCTTCTACGGCGGACTTCACATTTTCCGCGGAAAAACCCACTTGAATGATCCCTTCAATGTCGATGACAGGCACTCCCGTTCTGCCGCCGGTCTTGCGCAAACGCTCCTGGTTCTTCGCGGAATCCTTTTCCACATCATATTCGACCAGACTTACGCGAAGGGACTTCAGATATGCGCTCGCTTGCCGGCAGTAAGGGCACCAGTCAGTGACGTAGAGGGTGACACGGACATTTCCGTAAGGCTTCTTTTCCTTGAGCTCGGGATCATCGACCTCTTGCTTTGCCGGCTTCGTGGAAACCACGTCTTTCGGCTTTGGAGTCTGCTGGGCTGCTGTAACTTTCCTGGTTTCGGATTTGATTCCGGGAGGTGGTGGGGTGGATGAGATGATGAGGTTTCCCTGTTTGTCCCTCCACTTATAGACTTGAGATGATGCCAGCCAGGAAAAGGAAAAACAAAGAACAAGAACGATTATGTTCTTTATTGCATTTTTCATGGCAATCCCGCCTACGGGGTAAGAGATTATGCATAATAGCTTATCGGCACGCCCTTCTCTGGAGATGATCCATTTCCCGTGCCCCGAGGCGATGGCTCATCCTTCCGCCTTCACCCGCAGACCCTTCGGCACCATTACGATTTCGAGCAGATCGAATAAGCCCTGAACCAGTAAGGCCAGCAGCGCAGCCGGAACAGCACCTTCAAGGATCAGCTCTAAGTCATTCAGGCGGATCCCGGTCAGGATCGGCTGTCCGTAGCCTCCAGCCCCGATGAGAGCCCCCAGCGTCGCGGTCCCCACATTGATCACTGCGGAAGTCTTGATGCCCGACAGGATCGAGCGCGAAGCGATCGGCAGCTCGACCAGGCGGAGGCAGGCAAGGCGCGGCAGTCCGAGGGTTTCTGCGGACTCCCGAATCGGCAAGGGAATGTCTTTCAATCCGGAGTGCGTACTTCTCACGATGGGCAGCAGGCTATACGCGAACAGAGCCACAATCGCCGGAACATTGCCGATTCCAAGCAATGGAATCATGAAGACAATGAGTGCGAGAGATGGAATCGTCTGAATGATACCCACTGAGGCAAGGACGACCTGGCCCGGCGTCTCATACAGAAACGCCAGCACCCCCAGAGGCACCGAAATGAGTATGGCCGCCAGAAGGGATATGGACACCAGGAACACATGCTCTTTTGTGCGCAAGAACAACCGTGCGAACAGCCGGCGATTCTCAACCTCGGGGCGGATGGAGAAATTCCGGTCCAGGAACTCCGCCGCAACACTCCCCGGGGATAATCCCTCGAGTTTGGTGCGGCCGTTCATCCTGATCATTGCATCCTGAGAAATCCTTCCTTGCAGGCGCAGGAATGCTTTTACAGCTTGCGGAGCTCTCTGCTGCAGATCGGCTCGATATAATAGAACAGCCGTGTACACCGGAAAGAAGTGCTCATCGTCGTTTAACACCTTCAAGTGGTAGTAGAGTATGTCGGCATCGGTTGTATAGAGATCGGTAACCGCGATAACCCCGCTCTCCAGGGCGCGGTAAGCGAGCTGATGCTCCAGGCCGGCGACACTCCCCTGCGGAAGATGATAGAACCGGGACAGTCCAGCCCAGCCGTCTCTGCGGTCCATGAATTCGTTGCTGAATCCAAAATGCAATTCAGGGTGTCTTCTCAAATCCGAAATGCTCGTGATATTCAGTTGACGGGCCAGGGTCTCCTTCATTCCCAGGGCATAAGAATCGTCAAAGCCCAAAGATATGCTCATCTTGATATCGTAGCGTGCAAGGGCGCCGGCTATCTCACCTTCTCCATGGATGTTCTTGCCGGCGAAGATCTCCTCGGAAAGGGTTCCGGTATATTCCGGATACATATCAATGTCCCCTTTCACGAGGGCATCCCACAGAATCCGCGTGCCCCCCAGTGCCTTGAGATGCACTACGTTCGGGCTGGCGATTCCTGCCAGTTGGGAAGCCAGCTCCCCCAGAATTACGGACTCGGTAAACGCTTTAGAGCCGATCTTCACGGTCTCCGAAACCCTGCAGGAGATGATCCAGAGAAAGCCAAGTGCAACAGTCGCCGCCGCAAGATGCCGTCTCACTTGCCCTCCCGCATTGAATCGAGAGGACTGCGCTGCGCCTGAATAAACTGAACGACGAACGGCTCCGTGGGTCGTTCGATCATGTCTCGAATCGTTCCCTGCTGAACAATGCTCCCGTCCTTCATCAGTACGATCCAGTCTCCGAAGTATGCAGCTTCGCCAATGTCATGGGTGACCAGAATGACCGTTTTCTTGAGTGTCTGGAAGATCTCCTTAAGGTCCCGCTGCAGTTCAAAGCGGATCAAGGGATCGAGGGCGCCCAATGGCTCATCAAGCAGGAGAATCCCCGGATCCAGCATCAGGGCCCTCATGAGACTGACTCTCTGGTTTTGGCCGCCGGAAAGCTGAGCGGGGAACCGATCCAGACCGTCCGGAGGAAATTTTGTAAGCTCGGCTAACTGCCGAATTCTCGAATCGATCCTCATCTTGCTCCAACCGAGGTATTGGGCCATCAAAGCTACATTGCGGCGGGCTGTCAGATGGGGAAAAAGGCCGCCTTGCTGGATGACATAACCGATGTTGCGGCGCATCCCGAGAATATTGGTGGACGACAACGCCTCTCCGTTGATAGTGACGGCTCCGGAATCAGGTTGCACAAGTCCGGTTACAATCCGAATCAGCGTGGACTTGCCGCAGCCGCTCTGACCAAGCAGAATCGTGGTCTTGCCGTGCAGCACCTCCAAGCTGAAGGCTTTCAACGCTGTCGTCCTGCCAAAGGACTTGGAGACCCTCTGCAACGAGATCATTTTTCTCCCAGCCTCCGTACGCTATATGGAACCCGGACTGCCTGAAGTCACCAATACGATACCCTATTTCTTTTAGCGCGGAAGAACACTGGCCCGTATCAGAAGAGGTGAAGTCCGGGCCATGCCTGCAGCTTGCCGACACTTGGAAACACTCTCTGCGTACGAATCTCGAAGCTCACGATAGGTCGCTGACCTTGAAGTACGAACACTTTCGTAACACCACACGTTACTGCGCCCATGTGGTAACATGCGCGGCCATTATGAAGATCCCCAAATCCGTCGCGGCGGATGCTGCACTGGTCTTCATCACCCTGATCTGGGCAAGTACGTTTGCCATCGTAAAACAGTGTCTTGGCCAGATCTCGCCCGTTTATTTCATTGTTCTTCGCTTCTGGATTGCCGCCCTGGCAATGGTGGTGATCCTGCCAGGCGCCCTGCGCGGCATTTCGCTGCAAACGCTGCGCCGCGGCTTGTCGCTATCCGCTCTCCTCACGGCCGGCTTCATTTTTCAGACGCTGGGGTTACGGGAAACTACCCCTTCGCGCTGCGCATTCATCACAAGCCTGTCCGTGCTTCTCGTCCCACTGCTCGGTTTCCTGCTCATCCGTTACCGGCCGAGGAAGCAGACGCTTTGCGGAGTCGTCCTGGCCACAGCCGGACTGGCTCTGTTGACTTTGAATCCGGGTGAACTTACGATCAGCAAGGGTGACAGCCTGACGCTTCTGTGTGCGGTTGCCTTCGCGCTGCACATACTTCTTCTGGGTCGCTGGGTACTGACCAGCGACCATCGTCAGTTGGCCGTTCTGCAGGTGGCGGGGACGGCCGTAGTCACCACGCTGGTTATGCCCGTCCTGGAAACGCGCTTCGTGTCCTGGAGCGCCACCTTGGTTGTTTATCTGCTGGCGACCGGGGCCGTTGCCACCGCATTCGCGTGCTACGTTCAGATCAGTGCCCAGCGATTCACCACCGCAAACCGAGCTGCTTTAGTCTTCAGCCTGGAACCGTTTTTTGCCGCCCTCTTTTCCTACCTGTTACTGGGACAGACCCTGTCAGGGAAGGAGTGGCTTGGAGGGACACTGGTCCTGGCAGGTATTGTTACATCCGAAATCAGAAGAGACAATCCCCCCGCTTTTACGCCTTCAAAAGAAGGCGGTGTCACGCGCGAGTTTCAAGGCCCTGATAAGGAGAGCACAGGCCGTCTTGAAGATCTTGAGCCTGTCGCGAAATAGCAGGCTCCAAGGCTCGCTCGACTTCGCCCTTCATGGGACAAATCTGCCTCGGATTTCACGAATCTCACGATCGATGCATCCGGTCAGTTCATGAGTTTCGGCGGGAAGCATTTTCCCGGCACTGTTTTTGGTGAATAATTAAAGAGGGACCTTTCGTACTACTAACGTTCAGATCCTTGCCATTTCAGCAAGGATACGGCAGCCTGTCTTTGCGCCCCAGCGTCTTTGCGGTGGCTTTTTGAAGAGCCACCGAAAAGGCGCGAAGACGCGAACGAACGCGGGACCCAATTTGGTTGCGGCTATGCCGCTCCGGGAAATTCGCGTAATTCGTGGCAGATTTTATTGTTGCCGATAAGCTGGAGGTGGCGTGTCCAATCCCGTGAAAGACCCACTGACCTGGCAGTATCCACCAATCGAGCCCTACAACACCGGCATGATGAAGGTTTCCGACCAGCAGGAGATCTATTTCGAGGAGAGCGGAAACCCAAGGGGCAAGCCGGTGGTCTTTCTGCACGGCGGGCCCGGTGGCGGTTCCGAAGCCAAGCAACGTCGCTTCTTCCATCCCGAGAAATACCGCATCGTGCTCTATGACCAGCGGGGGTGTGGCAAGAGCAAGCCTTATGCCAGCCTCGAATCGAATACGACATGGGACCTGGTGGCGGATATCGAGAAACTGCGGGTGCGTCTGGGTATCGACGCGTGGCAGGTCTTCGGCGGCAGTTGGGGTTCGACCCTAGCCCTTGCCTACGCGGAAACGCATCCCGATCGTGTCACCGAATTGGTGCTGCGGGGGATCTTTCTGCTGCGCAGAAAAGAGATCGAGTGGTTTTACCAACGGGGAGCTTCCATCCTCTATCCGGACGCGTGGGAGCCATATCTTGCCCACATTCCTGAAACAGAACGCACGGACCTTCTCAGTGCATACCACAAGCGTCTGACCAGCGAGGATCCCGAAGTGCGCCTGGCAGCGGCCCGGATCTGGAGTGGCTGGGAAGGAAGGACTTCCAAGCTGATCCCCGATGCCGAGTTCGTGGGCCACTACGAAGAAGATGAATTCGCACTTGCATTCGCCCGAATTGAGGCGCACTACTTCATAAATCGAGGATTCCTGAAGACGGACGACCAGCTGCTGCGAGATGCTTACAAAATCCGTCATATTCCCGGCGTAATTGTGCAGGGCCGCTACGATGTCGTCTGCCCCATGGAGAGCGCGTGGGATCTCCATTGCGCTTGGCCTGAGGCCGACTTCATCATTACCCCTGACAGCGGCCACAGTGCCTTCGATCCGCCCAACAGCCGGGCGCTGGTCGCGGCTACGGATAAGTTCGCCTCTCGGGGACTGGAACCATGACGACAGCTCCAGACGATCTGGTAAAGCAGTTTCGAATCGCATTGCTGGAGAACCTGGAAGGGGCAGGAGAAGGATCCCTGGAACGGGCCTATCAGCTGGGCCGGAAAGCGCTCGACAGCGGCATCGGCATCGTCGAATTGATCGCGCTGGAGCTTCGAGTCTTGACGGATGTGCTCGCAGCAACCCGTCCCGGCGAATCGAGCGTGGATATAGTGCGAGCTACCCAGGCCTTTTTCGTAGAGAGCCTCTCACCGTTTGAGATGACTCATCGAGGATTCGAGGGGGTCACCGTCACTCTGCGCCGGTTGAACGAGCATTTGAACGACAAGTTGGAGGAGGCAGCAAAGCGGCTTGCTACCGCCCTCCACGATGAGGCCTGGCAGATTCTGAGTGTTGTCCACATCGATCTGGCACTGGCTGAGCAGAACCTCCCGGACGGTGCCCGGAAACACCTCATGAAGGTGAGGGATTCCCTAAAAGAACTCGAGCAGCAACTACGCAGCCTCTCTCACGAGATTCGTCCCAAAGTCCTGGATGAACATGGGGTCGTGCCCGCACTTCGCTTCCTGGCACAAGGGGTTTCGAGCAGGACAGGAATACCCATAACGGTCGACGGTCCGGCAGGCGAGCGACTCCCTCCCCGCATTGAAACAAATATCTACAGGATAGTTCAGGAGGCACTGACAAACCTGAGCCGGCATTCCGGAGCGGCGCACGCAAGTATTCGGTTGCAGAGTGATTCGGAAACGATGATCTGCTCCGTTCAGGATGACGGAGTGGGATTCAATCTGCAGGAAACTCTGGCGAAAAAGGAGCATCACGGCCTGGGGCTATTGGGAATGCAGGAAAGAACCGCCTCGATGGGTGGAACCCTTCATATCAACTCCTCACCCGAAAAGGGGACTGAAATCCTTGTCACAATCCCCCTCGACAGGCACAGCTCGGATCCTGCAGTTCGTGAGATTTGTGGCAGAGGCTGTCCCAGCAATAAGGGAGCTTCAGCGCTTCCATGATACCTTCGAATCCCAAGTGCTCGTACGCGCGACGAAATCAGACGGTTCCTCACGGCAGGCACTCGAAGCAGCGATATCAGCAGGTCAGGGTCTGTCACATAATAACAGGTCCACTTTGGCGCGAGCGCCGGGCGGGCAGATGCGAGGCGCCGCGACGCAGGCGATATCAGTGCATATCGTCGAGG
>DASQID010000663.1:0-11257 GCA_035631775.1 Acidobacteriota bacterium | reverse complement strand
TGGGCCAGCTTCCTTTTAATACTTTCAATCCCGGTGCCGCGTATAACCCGATCGGACCCTCAGCTATCTTGTTTTCCTTCTCCACAGCCGATTCATTGGTTGCCAATTCGCCTGTGTTTAAGGATTTTTCGGATTCGGATGTCTTTGCCACCCAGCGTGACTTGAGGACTCCGTACATGCAGAACTACAACCTGAACCTTCAGCAGGAGCTCTTTAAAAATGTTGTTCTGGAGGTCGGATATGTCGGATCCCAGGGCCGGAAGCTCTTTCGGTACCGCGACATCAATCAGCCCGTCAATCCTGCGGTCTCTACCGCACGTCCGTTCGACAACGGGCCATTCGCACCATCCGGCGGAACCTTCTTTTACGTCAACAACCTCGAAAGCTCAGCCGCTTCCAACTACAACGGCCTCCAGACAAGTTTGACGGTCCGAGGGGTCAGGGGTATTGCCTCGACCTTCAACTGGACTTATGGCCACTCCATCGACAATGCCAGCGACGGACAGGATTATGTGGCCAACGCAACTCAGCCTGAGAACAGCTTCCGTCCCGACCTTGAGCGAGCGAACTCCAATTTCGACGTGCGACAGCGCTTCTCCTGGACGATCACCTATGCAATTCCACAATGGGCGAAGGCTTGGAAGCGCTTGACCGCTGGGTGGCAGGTCAGCGGCTCACTCGCGGTGCAGTCGGGCGCACCGTTTCACGTCAATCTGTTTGATGACTACAACGGCACCGGTGAGTATTTTCCACGTCCCGATCTTGTCGGGGATCCGTACGCGGGGACACATGCCCCTGACAGATTCTTAAACCTATCGGCATTCGAAGTTCCCTGCAAGCTGGATCCTACCGGCGATGGAAGTGCTGCTTCCTGCATTTCAGGAACCCAGCATTTCGGCACGCTGGGCCGCAACTCGCTGCGCGGGCCCAACTATCGCAACTTTGATCTCGCGGTCGTCAAGACAACCGAGCTCAACGAAAAAGCAAAACTGCAGTTCCGTGCCGAGTTCTTCAACGTATTTAATCATCCGAATTTTGCGTCGCCCCTCCTGCCCGGATTCTCCTCTGACGCGAGTGTGAACGGGATCGATCCGGTCACGGGTCACGGGATCGGGTTCCTGCCCCTCACGGTGACGCCGGACGTGGGGATTGGGAATCCTTTTCTTGGAGGTGGCGGGCCAAGGAACATACAAATGGCCCTGAAGCTTATCTTTTAGGCCGCATCTTGTGAACAGGCTGGTTTTGTTTTGATTCACGCCTTTTGACACGGATATGGCTGAAGAAACCAAGTCTCCTTTCCGCATCCGATACGCCACTGTGGAGGATAACGCTCTACTTGCCGAGGTGGGAACCGAGACCTTTTACAACAGCTTCGCGGTGGACAACACGCCAGAGAACATGGCCGTTTATTTGGCAGAATCCTTTAACCCTCAGAAACTGGCCCGCGAACTGGGGAATCCTGCTTCCAGATTCTTGATTGTTGAGGCGGGAAGTTTGACGGCCGCCTATGCTCACCTGAGGTTTGGGCAGGCCCCAACAACCGTCGCGGGTCGGCAGCCGATGGAGATCGCGCGGTTCTATGCTCGTTTACCTTGGATTGGAAAGGGCGTCGGCGCGCTCCTGATGCAAGCGTGTCTGCGCGAGGCGGAGCGCGCTGGCTGCGACGTCGTCTGGCTGGATGTCTGGGAGAGAAATCAGCGCGCCATTACCTTCTACCTCAGATGGGGTTTTGCACAAGTAGGCACGCAGGTATTTCAGCTTGGAGATGACCCACAACGTGACCTGCTAATGGCCAAAGACATCAGCCCGGCCTAATGGTGCCGCTATGCTTGCGCTCGATCTTTCGGGTCAAGCGTGTTGAGCAGTAGTCGGCAGTGGCAAGTCGGCTTTATTGCTCGCTCCGCGCCGGTCGGCCTGGGAGATGCAGCAAGATGTGAACTGATTTCTGCGAGAGCCCACCTCAGAGGTTCTTCCGGAGATAATCGCACATCTTATAGCCAAGAAAGATATTGAAGGGAAACTCACCCGAAGTATAGTGCCCGCAGTGCAGAGCCAGTGTGGAATGCGGTATCTTCAGTTCCCGGTAATCATGGAGCACCTGCTCGGATAGGTGCGGCAGGAAGGAATAGTCATAGAGGGCGTGCACCAGCAACGAACCCTTGCCGGAGCCTGTCAATTTCCTGAAGTAAGCCTTTGGACTGATTGGCAGCCATATCTTTCTCAGGTCTTCCAGGGTGACATGGCCCTCGAGTCCGGCTCGCACGTGCCTTGTTGAAATTCCGCTCCAGACCACGTCGGCAAAATAAGGCGAAACGTGGTTCTGGACGCTCAATCTGAGCCGGTCATCGTGGGCCATCGTGATCAGCGCAACACACGATCCGAGACTGGTTCCCAGGATGGCAAATTTCGTGTACCCCCTCGACTCCAGCCAA
This sequence comes from Acidobacteriota bacterium, assembly GCA_035631775.1. Taxonomy (GTDB): domain Bacteria; phylum Acidobacteriota; class UBA6911; order UBA6911; family UBA6911; genus DASQID01. Next base: position 8,825 of record DASQID010000663.1, on the reverse strand, counting down.
TCAAGGATTGCCCGTGCGTCGATGACTGCCTGACGCACTGCCGTCAGAGTCCGCCCGAGGTTCGGGGAGAGCATGTAATCTGCGCGAACCAGTTCTTCCGGCATTCTGAGGTCATGATAGGGCAGACTCAGCCGAACCGCAGACAGGCCGAAATGATTCAGCATTCGGCAGAGACGCATGTGCCCTTGAGCATCGGAGTTCCATTGGGGCAAGACCAGAACGACTCGATTTCGGGACTGTGCTGGAAAATACCAGCCGTGCACGGTGTTGTTTACCGCATGGGTGCTGGGAAGGGGGGTGCTGAAGGTCAGATGTCTTCCTTCCAAACGGTAATCCGAAACCGGGGTGTAGGCATGATAGGCATCGCTGTGAGCCAGCGCCTCCCGTGCATACTCGAGCAGGTGAAGACGCGGATCCTTTATCATGAGCCCGTTCTGGACATACTCCGTCCCCCATTCAAAAGGACGTATCTTTCTGTTTCTGTCCCTTCTCGAGAGTCTGTGTTCCCACCGATAAAAGATCCGGTCCAACATCGTTCATGACCCCGCCCACTAATCTAGCAAAGAGTCTCCTTTCGCGACACCCAAAACGGACGCAGGTCCTGTGGGAAACCGCGTCAGGATCCTTCTTGGCACCTTTGCATAGGGCTGGCCTTTTAAAAAGCCACCACGAAGACGCGAAGGGGCGCCAAACTCCTTTGGTTGAGCCTTGGTTGCGCAGTGTTCTTTGCGGATTTCATCGTGCCCGGCAGCTTGCGTGAGCGGATGGGATCAGGCTTCTGCTTTGCCGACGAGGATGACTGCAATGGGGAAATCGATCTCGGCGCCCCCCTTGGATTGCGCCTTGGTCTTAGCCTCAAGTGCCCAATGACTGTCATCCACAGAACGCATGCTCGCGTTCCCACTGCCCGACGGCGACGTGAGGTTCAACGGGTAGATATGGGCGATGCCGGAGGCCTGTTTGCCGAGCTTTATTATGTCCTGGTATTCCAGGACGGCATCCGGATCCTTGTCGGAGCTCGGGGGCAGCAAGACGAAAAAGTCCGAAGTGGGGGCAACGCCCATGTGATTGCCGTCGGAGGGCATGGTTTGATATCGCATTGTGTAGATGCCGGGCTTGACGGTCTGCCCTCTGTAGTCGGTGCCCTTGCCGAGGTACTGAATGACACCGACGAAGGTCCCGGGGGCGAGGGTGTTGTAATCCGTTCCGCTTGCAGCTGACTGGGGCAGGACCTTTCGAATCCAGACCTCGCAAAGTGGCCCGGAATCCCCAACCACACGCAGTCCCTGATCCTGCAGGATTATTCTTATGCCGTCGGAAATATCCGCGTTAGTGCATGCACCGGTCGTTTCCACCTTGTATGAAGCAAAAGGAAAGCCGGCACCGAGGAGAGCCATTGCGAGCAGAAGGACACATACAACCCACTTGTGCTTCATGTCAGAGCTCCTGAGCATGTGGTGGAGGGTGGGAACACGAAAATGGCAAAGGTCTCGAAGAACGGGAGCATGAGGGCTCTTCGCGCCTTGGCGTCTGTGGCTCTTGTTAAGAGGCACGGCTAAGGGCTCGCTCAAGAATAAATTCACATTCTGGCGCGAGTGCCGGGCAGGCAGATGCGAGGCGCAGCGCCCCTTCGGGCTGCGGCCCGCAGGCCTTGTTGCTCGCTCCTCACATACCACCCCGGGTATAACTCTTGCCTCGCGCCTCGCCAGCGGGCCTGGGGGCCGGCAGCAGAAGGTGAAGCTATTCTGGAGCGAGCCCTATGACGTCAAGGCGCCAAAAACTCCGGAATCCATGTCCAAAAGATCAGCGTGCAAACGTGCCGACAAATGCGCTGCGCTTGTCAAATAGTCGCCATTCGGATCCGAGGGCGTTGCTGTTGAACTCGTTATCCATAGCCACGGCGGGCATAGCATGGCTAAGCTCGGTCAGCGGCGGGTAGTAAGTGTACTCATTCCCGCAAAAGTGATCCTTGCCATTAAGGGCTCGAGTGGTCACGGAGGCCAGATTACCGGCCTTGAGAATTACCGAACCGTGATTATCCTCGTCACCGAACTGAAGCGTGATTGGAGCCGGCTGAACCAGAATGACGTTTTCCAAAAGACGGCCGGCCATTGATTTTGCGAAGGCCTCCAGCGCTCGTTTTTGCCGGTCAGTGGCCTTCTCATCGACGATCAAAACCGACTTTGCCGGGAACGGATCGCTGTAAGGATCTCCCAGAGTGGCACTGGCCTTGGTCACGGCCACGACGCTCAATCCGTCAAGAACTATGCCGTCCCAGGTGCCCTTTCGAATCTTCCAGGCCATAGTGGCCTGCTGGCCGGTCAGCCCGACTTCTCCGTTTGCGAAGCAGGGGCCGGTCCAGACATCCGATGTCCTCGATTCGACATAGTCCCCGTAAATCTGAGCTGCAAGAGCAGAGCCGGATAGGAGCACAAAACTCCCGACAATAGACAACAGGCGTGCGGATAGACGCATTTTCTTTCCTCCCTAATACACCCGAACAAAAGGATACCCTAACGCAGCACCCGGCCGCAACCCACAGCCCCGTCAGGTATCACGCATCGACCCTGTTCACGGTTCGCAGTTCCCACCGCGAACTGCGAACCGCGAACTGACGCTAGGTCAACTCGTCGTAGCAGGAACGACCCGGAGCACATGCTTTCGGCATCGCAACCTCGCCATCCGGCCCGATGCAAAGCAGGGTCCGGGAGCACCAGAAACTCTGGTCATTGGATGGCGGCACGGTGGGGTCGCTTGGGGCGTCGATGAACATGGCCTTCCACCGCAACAGACGACAGGGTTCATGCGCAAGATTGCCATACGGTTTGTCCATGCTCACACCTTCCCTTCGGCAGCGCGCAGGATCGCCCGTTTTACGGCGGTTCGAGCGAGCTGTATCTTGTATCCGTTTTGGCTGAGGGCCTTGGCGCCGGTTACCGCGGCCGCTCCTGCTTCCTTCGCGACCTGTTCCGAGATGGTTTTTCCAGCGAGAAACTTGTCGGCGTCTGGTGCCGGCCAGGGGACGGGCGCGACATGACCGAGCACCACTCGTGCGCTCGTCACCTTCCTGCCGCTCATCTTCAGACTGACGGATGCAGCTGCCAGCGGCCAGTCAAGCGCCTCCTTCTGGCGCACCTCGTAGGTGGCGTTGCGAATCCCGGCTGCCGATGGAATGACAATATCTGTGACAAGCTCATTCGGCTTCAGAGCGTATTCGCGCTCCTCATTCGATTTAGGAATGACATAGAACTTCGCGGCCGGCACCTCGCGAGCGCCCTTGGGACCGAAGACTCTGATCTTCGCGTCGAGGGCGATGAGGCTGGGAGCCAGGCTGGAGGAATTCACGAAGTAGGCGGGTCCTGAGTTACCCAGGATTGCGTGATATTTGTTCTCTCCATCCACGATGAGAGACTTGCCCGAGGAATCCTGAGCGAGCAGACCCATCCCATTGCGGAAGTACCAGCAGCGCGGCCGCTGACAGAGATCGCCGCCCACGGTGCCCAGGTTTCGCATTTGAGGACTGGTGATCCCTTCTGCTGCCTGGAAGAGAGCTGGGTACTCCTTCCTCACCGTCTCGTTTTCCAGCAACTCCTGAAGAGTGACCAGGGCTCCGATGCGCAGTCCCGTGGAAGCTTCGCTGCTGATGCCTGCAAGTTCCTTGATATCCTTGAGATTGACCAGGCGTTTGGGTTCGGTCAGGTAGTCTTTCATCGTGCTGAGCAAGTCCATGCCTCCCGCCAGCACTTCCGTGTCGCCCCATTTGTTGCCGAGCAGGGCAACGGCCTGCTCTTTTGTGGTTGGGCTTGCATATTCGAAAGCGCGCATCAGCTTACCACTCCTTTCTTTTCGAGTGCTGCGAGAACCCGATCGGGGGTCAGAGGTAGACCCGGTACACGAACGCCTATAGCGTTGGCAACTGCGTTTCCAATCGCTGCACCGGGTGAGACTACGGGTGGTTCGCCCAGCCCGATCACGCCGCGCTTCTCCTGATCCGGGCCGGCCATCATGTGCACGTGAAGCTTCCCGACGTCCATGATGCCAGCGAGTTTGTAGAACTCCATGTTGGGATTCAGCAATCGGCCGGTAGCTTCGTCCATGACCTTCTCTTCATATAACGCATAGCTGATTCCCATGATCATGGCGCCGTAGACCTGACTTTCGGCGGTCTTCAGATTGATGAGGTAGCCGGCATCCTGCACGGCCACCATGTTCTCGATCCTGACAATGCCGGTTTCAGTGTCGACGGTGACCTCCGCCATCTGGACGCCGCCGACGCCGCTGTTGGTCAGCTCGTCCTTACCTGCCTTGTTTTGCGCAGTTACGCTGATTGGGGTCACTCCCAACTTGGCGCATGCCTGCTTCCAGCTCAGGCTCTTGGCCGGGTCACCCTTGACGCGGATTTTCCCACCGACCGCTTCGAGGTTTCCGGGATCCGCGTTAAGCGCCGGTGCTACCTGCTTGAAAAGAGCCTCCAGCGCGTCCACGGCGGCCCGCCGTGTCGAGGCGCTGACGCCGCCCACCGTGGTGCTCCCTCCGGAACCGCCTGACACCGGATATTTCGAATCTCCAACATTCACTTTCACAGCATTAAGGGGTAAGCCCAGGCTGTCCGCAGCCACGATATTGATGACGGTCCGGGTGCCCGTTCCCAGGTCCTGAGATGCCAGTTCGACGGAAACAGACGAGTCAGGGTTGATGGTGATCCGGCATTCGCTCGCATGTCCCCGTCCACCCCACGTGTGCAGTGAAAGCCCAAGACCCTTCTTGATGTGGCCCGACGTATCGTCGCCGCGCTGGTGCCACTTCTTTTTCCAGTCGATTATTTCGGCGGCTTTCAGGAATTCTTCCCTGTACAGGTCCGCGCGATCGCAGAGCGCTATGTTTTTGAGGAACAGATCCAAGGGATCCATCTTTAGGTCAGCCGCCAGATCCTCGAGAGCGGAGTTTGTGATATAGCATGCCTGAGGGTGATTCGGAGCGCGCCATGCGCGGGAAGCCCCCATATTGGTCGAAACCGGCGTATGCTTGTGGTGATTCGGGATTTTCCAGATATAAGGAATCGGCGGGTTGCCTGCTCCCTGCAATCCTCCCGTGCCCCACGACAGCGAATCCCAGGCCAGGATTGTGCCGTCTTTCTTCGCGCCGACTTTCACCTTTGCAAAGGTTGAAGGTCGGGAGCCGGCGAACATCAGCTCAGAGGCGCGGTCGAGCATCATTTTCACAGGCTTGCCGGTCATCTTGGCGAGGAGTGCGCCCTGGACGTCCCAGAGATCCGGGCCGAACTTGCTGCCGAATCCGCCGCCGATGTGATCCTGGTGGACGTGGACGTTCGTCTGGGGAATCTTCAAAGGTGTGGCAATCCCTTGAGCCGACGCTGAAACAGCTTGGGTCGAAAGCCAAAGGTTCAGGTGATCCTCGCCTTCCCATTCGGTTACTGATCCGTGCGACTCGAGGCAGCAATGCGCGATCACGGGAATCGAGTAAAAGCCTTCGGTGACGACCTCGGCCTGCTTGAAACCCTGGTCCGGATCTCCATCGGTGCCTTCGTTCGGCTCCTTTGCCCTGTCTCCTGCCTTGGCAATATCGTCTTCCCTTACGAGGTGTGGAAGAAGCTCATAGGTGACCTTGACGGCGCGCGCCGCATCTTCGGCAAGATGCTCCTCGGTAGCAACGACGGCGGCCACAGGCTGGCCTTCCCACTGGACTTCATCCTTGGGCACTTCAATCAGCTTGACAGCCTTCACCCCAGTCATCTTTTCTGCCGCACTGGTGTCAACGGAAATCACCTTGGCGTGGGCATGTGGCGAGGTCACGAGCTTGCCATAGAGCATACCCGGGCGCTTCAGGTCTTGGGTATATTTTGCCTTGCCGGAAGCTTTCTCAGGTCCGTCGATGCGGGAGATCCGCTTCCCGATTAGATTTCGTCTCGATGCATCCGGCCACGAGTAGTCAGCCATTGGCCTGCCCTCCTTTCATCGCTTTTCCGGCGGTCATGACGACCTGCCGGATTCCTGCGTATGTTCCACAGCGGCAGAGATTGCCTCCCAGCCCCTCGCGGATCTGGTTGATGGACGGATTAGGATTCTTGTCCAGGAGTGCCTTGCAGGCCATCACAAAGCCGGGTGTGCAGAACCCGCACTGCTGTGCGTCGTGCTGCACGAAGGCAGCCTGAACGGGGTGAAGCTTGCTCTCTGAGGATAGACTCTCAATAGTTGTTATCTGCTTTCCCTGGCCCTCGATCGCAAGCACTGCACATGCATAGACCGCTTTGCCGTCCATCAAAACAGTGCAGGACCCACACGCTGCCCGGTCGCAGACCCTCTTGGCGCCGGTGAAGTCCAGGTTGTTGCGTAAAGCGTCGAGCAAGGTGACCCTTGGTTCGACACGAAGGTTGTAGGGTTTGCCGTTTATCTGAAGGGTAATTGGTACCTTTCCAGGACCCAGGATCTTTACATCGGCCGCGGCTGCCGCCGGTGCCGCCAGACCCACACTCGCCAGAATCGGCGTGGATACAGCCAGACCGGTGCTCCGGGAGAGAAAAGCGCGGCGGGACAAGCCTTTCCGAGGCTTTGTCTCGGGATCGCGGGACTTTGCCATGAGATCCTCCAACTTGAGTTAATCGATCAACTCGCCGGGATGCTTTTGTTGTTCAAATTTAGGGAGAGTTCCGACGCATGAGATTTTTCCACAGAATCTGGTTCACCGCAAGTAACAAGTCAGCGGCAGATCTTTCAACGTCGGAAATGAACGGGCCTGGGTTCGTAAAAATAGCCCTTTCGGTAGGTGATCTTGCTCGACGGCGGGAGGTATTCGAGCGCTATCCGGTGATAAGAATCTGGTTGCATGGCCTGGTTGGAAACATAGGTGACATAGTATTTGCTCTTCAGCTCTCGGGCAACCTCGCCATAAACGTCTTTGATTTGATCGTAATCGGTGGGGAAAAAGCAGCGGCCGCCGGTCTTTTCCGCAAGGTCGGTCATCTCGGCCTCACGCTTTTGAAAGAACTCCTCGATGTAGTTGCCGTCTCCGAAAAGGCGCTTGTAGATGTCGGATAGCATGATCACCCTACGCTCGCGGCTAGCCTCCTGTCGAACCATAGCCGTCTTGGAGACCACGTAAAGGGTCGCCTGCGAGTTGACGATCTCGCGGGCGGCATCGGAAAAGCCAATGCTGCTCTGGTTGTTGAGGCAGTCAGTCAGCAATATTATCGCCTTCCTGCCCTCGATGTTTTGAAGCTGATCGTGCGCGGCCGAAAACATAGCATCGTATAGGGCGGTTCTGATCCCTGAATCCACCTTGCGCAGCGCCTTGCGCACGAGTTTCTGGTTGTCGGTCCAGTTGAGTATCAGAGTCACCTCGTCGTCAAAGGTGATCACCGAAATCCGATCGTCGTGTGTCAGAGCTGCGGCAAAGTCCTCAGCGGCTTCCTTGATCTGTTTCAATTCCTTCTTGACCGTTGCGCTTGTATCCAGCACAAGGACTACAGACACAGGGTTCGTATCGAGTCCGAAGCTGCGAATCTGCTGAGGGGTGCTGTCTTCCCACAGTCGAAAGTCCTGACGGCGGAGGTCCGTGATCATGTTGCCGTGGTCATCGAACACGGAAATGGGGATCTTGACGAGGTTAACGGACACTGAAAAGGTGGGATCCTGACCAGCCTTGATCTGGGCGAGTGCCTCGTGAAGCAAAATGAAGACGGGAAGGGCAATCAGTAGGCGCCTCATCAACTGAATGATATCAGCATGTCCACGGGAGGCCAAGCGGGCGACAAACGCTATCTGCCTGCTGCGTTGCTTCACCACGGATTTGGGTCGGTAAGGATGTGAATGAGGTTGGAACGGGAAACGTTCCCGCCGCTCAGATAGAGGACCACCTTCTTCCCGCGGATCTCATCCTTGCATTTGAGTGCCGCCGCGAGCGGAGCAGCCCCGGCTCCTTCAGCCAGCGTCCTGGCCTTTTCCAGATAATGAAGGATGGCCTGACGCATCTCCTCTTCCTCCACGAGGACGAAGCGTTCCAGGTTCTGCCAGAGGATCGACTGGGTCAACTCAAAAGCCACGCGCGTCTGAACACCCTCGGCGAAAGTATCAGCGGACCCGGTCGTCACCAGCCTCCTCTGGCGCCAGGATTCATATGCCGAGGAGGCGCGCGCCGCCTGGACTCCAATCACGCGCAGGGATGGCTTTACGGCGCGAGCGACCAGGGTGGTTCCCGCGCAGCTGCTGCCGCCTCCCACCGGGCAGAAAATGACCTCTGCCTCGGGCAGGACCTCCAACACCTCTAGCGCCATGGTTGCTACGCCAGCGATCAGGAGCGGCTCGTTTGCAGGATGGATGTGCCGCATTCCTCGCTCTTTGGCTGTCTTCTCGACGACTTCCCGTGTTTCATCGAAATCGCGGCCTGTGATCAGCATTTCGGCGCCCCAGGACTGCATGGCTGCGAGCTTGCTGGGATTGCAGTTCTCGGGCACGCCAATGACCGCCTTTACGCCGAAGATGTGGCTGGCATACGCAACAGACTGGCCGTGGTTTCCCGTGGAGGCGGTGATCACTCCGTTGGCTCTTTCTACGGTCGACAAGGAACCAATCAGGTTAATCCCCCCGCGTACCTTGAAGGCCCCGATCGGCTGGGCGTTTTCATGTTTTACATATACTTCTGCGCCGACCAGGTCCGAGAGCAATGGATAATAGTGGAGGGGAGTCGGTTTCAGGTAAGGGGCGATCCGTCTCCTCGCTTCGAGAATCAGTGGCATCCACTCGCGTTGCGGCACGGCTCCGCCTCCCGCCTGAATGAGTGTATCTGGTTGAAGTAAAAGTCTCGCGGCG
>DASQID010000662.1:0-4454 GCA_035631775.1 Acidobacteriota bacterium | reverse complement strand
GTTCTCAGCACGGCCCTTCGCGACCTGAAAGTACGGCCCGGTGAAGTCGTGATTGCGACGAAATGGCTTCCTATTTTGAGAACCGCTGCGAATATCCCGCGAACCGTCGAAACGAGGCTGTGTTGCCTGAATGGGTACCGCATCGACCTGTATCAGATACATCTCCCCTGGAGCTTCTCGTCGATCCAATCGCAGATGAGGGAGATGGCCAAGCTCCTTCGCGCCGGGAATATCCGGTCGATAGGAGTGAGTAACTTCTCGGCCCGTCAGATGGAGAAGGCAAGCGAGGCCTTGCGCGCTGAAGGGCTGGTCCTCGCCTCCAACCAGGTGTCCATCAGTCTTCTGAACCGCCGTATCGAACGAAACGGCGTGTTCGATAGCGCGAGGAGGCTTGGGGTGACATTGATCGCATATTCTCCGCTCGCACAGGGGCTTCTTACCGGCAGGTTTCATGAGAACCCCGCGCTGGCGAGTGCCTTGCCTGCAGGACGCAGGTCGCGCCTCAGTCCCGCCAGTCGGGCCTACACTTCCACGAACCTGGCGCGCACGGCGCCCCTGATCAACGAGTTACGCAAGGTCGGCATAGCGTATGGTGTCTCCGTGTCCCAGGTCGCCTTGTCCTGGCTGATCACTCATTACGGGAATACCGTCGTAGCAATTCCCGGCGCCACGCGGCCGGAGCAGGCGGCAGAGAGTGCAGCCTCCATGAATCTCCGGCTGCGGGAAGGCGAGCTGGCACGGATCGAGGAAATCTCAGCGCGCATCGTTCGAAGTTAGAATTTCTATCTGCCCGTGATGGTGGGCCGGCACTTGCGCCGTGCGGCGTACGGAGCCGGCGCCGAGGGTGTTGCCCTGTTCATGAACATGCTGCGCGAGGAACTGCAGCGCGCCAGGTACTGACGGGCGTTCCCAGCGTCGCGAAGATCAATCGCGCGATCCTGGCGTGACAAATAAGGGTCGGAAATGCGAGAGGTCCCCGTTTTTTCGCGCTACATAATCGTTGCCCTCATGATTCCATGAGCCTAGGTTGGCGTACCGCCAAGCGTCGCGGTCGCTTACTCATGCCGTCATGCTTTCTGCTCGGCGCGCACCAGCGCTTTAACAAACATAAGTAGTAGTTGGACGTCCCTATAGAAGCTGAGGGCGACTTTGTGGGGGTGTATCAAGAGGAATCTGCCCCGGCGCCAGCTGCGCCAGGTCTTGTTCCAGAATTTCTGCAGATCCGCTCGTGAGTAGGTTACCCGCTTTGCGAGGCCGAGATTGAAGTCACGGAAGGCCAGCGCCAGCCGGGAGGGCACGCGCAGTTCCGGAAAATGAATCCGCGTCCGGATATGGGCAAGCTGCAACTCCGCGGAACGGAGGTTGCGATTTGCTTCTTCCCGCATCCGTTTCAGCTCTGCCATTAGACGGACTTCCCCTGCACTGCGCTGCCGGGTCTGCAGCCAGAGTTCCTCCATTTCGAGCAGGAGGGAGATCCAGTCCCGGGCAAGGCTGCGCAACTCACGGAACCGTCGCAGGCAGTGCCGAAGTCGGGACTCCACGGGAAATCCCGGACGCCGGTCCCGGCGCTCCTTCAGGCGAAAGAAGCCGTGGATCATCGGATGTCCGCCTTCAATCAAGGCCGAATTCTTGTACCAGATGAAATTCCAGAAGATGTTCCAGTAATTTTCCGGATTCGCCTTGCTCAGAATCTCGCGCATGTAATCGAAGCTGTAGAAGTTCCTCCATGCCTTTCGGTAGGCCAGCTGCCATTCTCCAGGTTCGAAGTTGGGATGCCGCATGGTTTCGTGAGATGCGTCGTATTTGTTGAGGTCCGGATCAACATATTCACCGTCTCGGATCATGCGCAGGTGATCTCGGGATCCTGGAAGGGGCATCAGCATAAAAAAGGACGCCTGCTCCGCCCCGAGTTCCCGCTTCAGGCGCTCGACATCTTCCTGGACTGATTGCGGCGTATCGAATGGGAAGCCGATGATGTAAGCGATATGCGTCGCGATCTTCGCTCTGTGCCAGGTCGCGATCATTTCCTGGTAGTCTTGAACATGGTTCTGCGCTTTGCCTGCGGCTTTGAGATTCTTCGGATTGATGCTCTCCATCCCTATGAATACTTGAGTGCAGCCTGCCTGGCCGGCCAGATTTACAAAATCGGGAATCTTGTACGCCTGGGTATCCACCTGGCAGGAGAATCCGATCCGAATGCCTTCCTTTGTCCGCAAGCTGATCAACAACTCGAATATCTCGCGCCACGAGGCGTTGCGTGCGAAATTGTCGTCGGTGAAGAAATAAAAATCGATGCCGTGGCTGTGATAATTTTCCCGCATGGCCTCGGCCAGCATCTCTACCGAGCGAAAGCGCATTTTTCTCCCCTGCACGTTGATGATAGTGCAGAAGCTGCAGTTGAATGGACAGCCCCGTCCGCAATCGATCGTGCCCTCATTCGAAGTAAGGAATCGTCTGAAGTATCTGCGATGGGTCCTCGGAACAGGCTTGTCGTAAAGATCAGGCCTGCTCTCCAGGAAATCATAGATCGGGCTCAATCTATCGTTCAGGGCGTCCTGCAGAATCCTCCCCCAGGTTTCCTCCACTTCTCCCTTTACGACCGAGACGCCAAGATCGACCAGCTCCTGGATCTCCGGCGTAATACTCCCGGAAAGTGAAAGCGAGCCGCTGACATGAAATCCGCCGATGAGGACCTGCAGGCCGCCCCGCCGGAAAAGCCGGGCGAGATCAGCGGCACGGGGGAACTGATTGGATTGAACTCCCACGAGTGCAACAACAGTGCGCCGCGCGGGGAGACGATTGGAGCGGATGATTCGATCCACCGGAATCTTCTGAACGGAGTCGTCTAGGACAGCCACTTCGATATCGAGGTTCTCACCAAGGGACTTGCGGCTCTTGAGGTCCTCGGTCAGACTGTAGAGGCAAGCCAGGGTGTTGCTAGGGAGCACGCCGCGAAAGTGGCGAATAACGTACCCCTCATCGTCGTACTTGGAGGGCTTGATAAGTACGACTCGCAGCCGTCGCTTGGCGTGCTTTAAGCGGTTTGGAATCACTGTGTCTCCTGGCCTCGGTAATCTCTATGGATAAATCCGCAATGGCGCTTCTGGCCCTTATGCTAAGAATTCGCGAGGGTGGCCGCAACCTGCCTTCGTGACTTTTACCTACCTTTTACATCTGAATTCCCGGCCATTCCGTGCGAGTCGGTGCAAATCTGGGTCCGCCTATTTACAAATTGGGGACGCTCCTGTCTGTCCCCAATGTCCGGAGCTCCAAGTCCGAGGCCGCGATCAGCGGGTCTGATGATCCCCTGCACATAAGACCCAGGACTCAAAGAAAACTCGAAGAAATCCACAGATGCCCCGCAACTGCCGGTCAGGATTGAGCAGAATCGGGCTTTATAACGGACTGGAATAGCACGGTCTGGCTGCCAAGGAACCAAAGCTTGAGAAGCAGGCGGGCAATTAGGAAGACCTGGCCGAACATAAACGCAGCGATGAGGGAGAAGTTGCCGGATTGACTCGGACCCGGAGCCAGCAATCCATAGAGCGCAAACAGAAATATCCCCACCACAACAAGGCAGAGGTAAAGTCCGACCGTCTTCAACTTGTTCGAGAGAACAAAGCCGAGCCCGCGCAGAAAGGCGAGGACAGCACTGCGTCTTTGTTCGGTGACCATCGCTATCTTGGCATAATCCATGGCCATGCTGAAGACGGCCAAAAGGATTGCCATGAGGAGGTAAACCAACCCGCTGCAGATCATTTCCGGGGCTTCAGCGGGAGTGTCATTGGTCAAGCGGTCGATCAGGCGGAAAAGCGGTGAGGCCAACCACCGGTAGAGCGCGAGGTAAAGCAGCACCGACAGGATGACCAGCCGGACAAACGGGAGGAAATACTTCCCGGCATCCGCAAAAAGTGAGGACCGGACCGTGGGCGTTTCCGGCTGAGCATAGCAGGAGATGATCCCTCCGCCCCAAAACGCCCATGCTGCCAAGAACAGGATTCCCGCCAAAGACAGACTGAACTCGTTTGTCAGAATTCTGCCATCGAGGAGCTTCTCGATGTTTTTCAGGGTGGGGAGAAAGCCTGTGACTTGCGGGCCGAATGTCTCACCGAGGCCTCTCTCCTGGGAAACGAATTCCCCATACCAATCCAAGTCAAAGCCCTTTCTGAGGTTTTCTTGAACCAGGCTCGAACCAACAGAACCCTTGATGGCCTCGCGCACGCCCACCGTCAGAGGTAAAACAATGACGACACTGGTCGCATATATAAAGATGATGAGCGCAGGGGAACGGAGAACGCGTTTCAAGCCTCCTGTGAAACAGCAACCGATGTTCATGTTTGCTCCTAACCCGGCAGTGCGTCCGGTCTCTTGCAGCTTGATGCCGGGCTTCGAACTGTCTTAGGGCTGGCGCAAGAATAACTTCACATTTTGCTGCTGGCCCCTGCGGGCCGCAG